>NZ_LZJA01000159.1:0-44046 GCF_001666785.1 Mycobacterium sp. E3305
GGCAATCCGCTCTGAGCGCAATGGCCTGGTCAGAGGGCTGCCTGACGCCGGCTCCGCGACACTTGTCGGTGCGCGGTTCTAACCTGGTGGCATGGCTTTCGCCACGGAACATCCCGTAGTCGCACATTCGGAATACCGCGCGGTCGACGAGGTCGTGCGCGTCGGCGGCCACTTCGAGGTCGTCAGCCCGCACGCGCCCGCCGGCGACCAGCCGGCCGCCATCGACGAGCTGGAACGCCGCATCAGGGCGGGCGAGCGCGACGTGGTGTTGCTCGGCGCCACCGGTACCGGGAAGTCGGCCACCACCGCCTGGCTCATCGAGCGGCTGCAACGGCCCACGCTGGTCATGGCGCCGAACAAGACGCTGGCCGCCCAGCTTGCCAACGAGTTGCGAGAGATGTTGCCGCACAACGCGGTCGAGTACTTCGTCTCGTACTACGACTACTACCAGCCGGAGGCGTACATCGCCCAGACCGACACCTACATCGAGAAGGACAGCTCGATCAACGACGACGTGGAGCGGCTGCGGCACTCCGCGACGTCGTCGCTGCTCTCGCGGCGCGACGTGGTCGTGGTGGCCTCGGTGTCGTGCATCTACGGCCTGGGCACCCCGCAGTCGTACCTGGACCGCTCCGTGGAACTCAGCGTCGGCACCGAGGTGCCCCGCGACGCGCTGCTGCGGTTGCTGGTCGACGTGCAGTACACCCGCAACGACCTGTCCTTCACCCGGGGCTCGTTCCGGGTGCGCGGCGACACGGTCGAGATCATCCCGTCCTACGAAGAGCTGGCGGTGCGCATCGAGTTCTTCGGCGACGAGATCGAGGCGTTGTACTACCTGCACCCGCTGACCGGCGACGTGATCCGCCAGGTCGACTCGCTGCGGATCTTCCCGGCCACCCACTACGTCGCCGGTCCGGAGCGGATGGCCCATGCGATCTCGACTATCGAGGAGGAGCTGGCGCAGCGGCTGGCCGAGCTGGAGGGCCAGGGCAAGCTGCTGGAGGCGCAGCGGCTGCGCATGCGCACCAACTACGACATCGAGATGATGCGCCAGGTCGGTTTCTGCTCGGGAATCGAGAACTACTCGCGCCACATCGACGGCCGCGGCCCCGGCTCGCCCCCGGCGACCCTGCTCGACTACTTCCCCGAGGATTTTCTGCTGGTCATCGACGAGTCGCACGTCACGGTGCCGCAGATCGGCGGGATGTACGAGGGCGACATGTCCCGCAAGCGCAACCTGGTCGAGTACGGGTTCCGGCTGCCGTCGGCGTGCGACAACCGCCCGCTGACCTGGGAGGAGTTCGCCGACCGGATCGGGCAGACGGTGTACCTGTCGGCCACCCCGGGCCCCTACGAGCTGAGCCAGGCCGGCGGCGAGTTCGTCGAGCAGGTCATCCGGCCGACCGGCCTGGTGGACCCGAAGGTGGTGGTCAAGCCCACCAAGGGGCAGATCGACGACCTGATCGGGGAGATCCGCAAGCGCACCGACGCCGACGAGCGGGTGCTGGTCACCACGCTGACCAAGAAGATGGCCGAGGACCTCACTGATTACCTGCTGGAGATGGGCATCCGGGTGCGCTATCTGCACTCCGAGGTCGACACGCTGCGCCGGGTGGAACTGCTGCGCCAGCTGCGGCTGGGGGACTACGACGTGCTCGTCGGCATCAACCTGCTCCGCGAGGGCCTGGACCTCCCCGAGGTCTCGCTGGTGGCGATCCTGGACGCCGACAAGGAGGGCTTCCTGCGGTCCTCGCGCAGCCTGATCCAGACCATCGGCCGCGCAGCCCGCAACGTCTCCGGCGAAGTGCACATGTACGCGGACTCGATCACCGACTCGATGAAAGAGGCGATTGACGAGACCGAACGGCGGCGGGCCAAGCAGATCGCCTACAACGAGGCCCACGGCATCGACCCGCAGCCGCTGCGCAAGAAGATCGCCGACATCCTCGACCAGGTCTATCGCGAGGCCGACGACACGGAAACGGTGGGGGTCGGCGGGTCCGGCCGCAACTCCTCCCGGGGCCGGCGCGCCCAGGGCGAACCGGGCCGCGCCGTCAGCGCCGGGGTCTTCGAGGGCCGCGACACGACCAGCATGCCGCGCGCCGAATTGGCCGACCTGATCAAGGACCTCACCGAGCAGATGATGGCCGCCGCGCGAGACCTGCAGTTCGAGCTGGCCGCGCGCTTCCGCGACGAGATCGCCGACCTGAAGAAGGAACTGCGGGGGATGGACGCCGCCGGCCTGAAATGAGTTTGCTGGCAGCGCATCTCCGATTTGCACCCCTGAGGCACCCCATACGGTAGAAGGGTGACCGACACCGCGACCGTGACTGGCGGCTGGCGCCAGCTGCTGGGCGCCAGGTATCTGAGGACCTCCATCCTGCTGGCGGGTGGGGTGTGTCTTTACGCCACGAACGAGTTCCTGACCACCAGCTTGTTGCCGAACACCATCGCCGAAATCGGCGGCAGCCGGCTCTACGCCTGGGTCACGACCCTGTACCTCGTCGGGTCGGTGGTGGCGGCCGCGATGGTCAATCCGATGCTGCTGCGCGTCGGGGCGCGCTCGTGCTACCTGACCGGTCTCGCCGTGTTCGGCACCTCCAGCCTGGTTTGCGCGGCGGCGCCCAACATGGAGGTTCTGATAGCCGGGCGCGCCCTGCAGGGTGTCGCAGGCGGGCTGCTGGCCGGCCTCGGGTACGCGCTGATCAATTCCGCTCTTCCGCGCATGCTGTGGACGCGCGGCTCGGCGCTGGTGTCGGCGATGTGGGGC
Source organism: Mycobacterium sp. E3305 (assembly GCF_001666785.1). NCBI lineage: Bacteria > Bacillati > Actinomycetota > Actinomycetes > Mycobacteriales > Mycobacteriaceae > Mycobacterium > Mycobacterium sp. E3305. Next base: position 2,771 of record NZ_LZJA01000159.1, read on the forward strand.
GTGGCGACGGTGGTCGGCCCGACGACGGGCGGCCTGTTCGCCCAGCTGGGCCTGTGGCGGTGGGCCTTCGTGGCGATGGCGGTGCTGACCGCCCTGATGGGCCTGCTGGTGCCCGTCGCGCTGGCCCGCGTCGAGCACACGCCCGTCGTGGCGCCGATGAAGGTCCCGGTGCGGTCGCTGCTGCTGATCGGTGCCGCCGCGCTGGCGGTCAGCGTCGCCCAGATTCCGAGCAACACGCTGGCGACGTTCGCCCTGCTCGCCGTCGGCGTCGCCCTGGTGGGAGCGTTCGTGCTCGTCGATTGGCGGACGCACGCGGCGATCCTGCCGCCCAGCGTCTTCGGCCCCGGCCCACTGAAGTGGATCTATCTGACCATGGGCGCGCTGATGGGCGCCGCGATGGTGAACACCTACGTGCCCCTGTTCGGCCAGCGGCTGGCGCACCTGACCCCGATAGCGGCCGGATTCCTGGGGGCCGCGCTGGCGCTGGGCTGGACGGTCAGCGAGATCCTCAGCGCGTCCCTCGAGAGCCCCCGCACGATCGCGCGGGTCATCGTGGCGGCACCGATCGTGGCCGCCTCCGGCCTGGCCCTGGCCGCGGTCGCCCGCCGCGGGGACACGTCCCCGTGGACGGCCGCGCTGTGGGCGATCGCGCTGCTGGTGGCGGGCACCGGGATCGGGATGGCCTGGCCGCATCTGTCGGCGCGCGCGATGTCCTCGGTCGACGACCCGGCCGAAGGCGGCGCCGCCTCGGCGGCGATCAACACCGTCCAGCTGATCTCCGCGGCCATCGCCGCGGGTCTGGCCGGCGTGGTGGTGAACACCGCCAAGGGCGGCGACGGGATGGCGGCGCACTGGCTGTTCACGGTGTTCACCGCGCTCTGCGCGGCCGGGGTGGCAGTGTCTTACGGCGCGACCCGCCCGCGCCAGGTGCAACCCGTCGGCTGACCCGCGGCGGCGTCAGTCCGGGTCGTCGTCGGCCTGGAAGACGGCCACCACCCCGTCGACGTCGCCCAACACCTGTCGCGCGCTCGCGATCCTGGTGCCGGACAACGTCATCGCCACCCGCACCTCGCCGTCGTCGATGTCGTGCGCGTCCGCGTCGAGCTCGGCCAGCTGCCAGTTCTGCTGCCCGCAGATGCGCAGCACCTCCCGCAGCATGCCGCGACCGTTCTCGTAGATGATCTGCACCCGGACGGTGCCCCGCAGCTGGGCCGTCAGGTGGCCCTCGACCGCCTTGAAGACGAGCGCGCTGACGAAGTGCAGGGCCACGACGGCGCTGGCGAGCAGCAGCAGGCCGGCGCCCACCGCCATGCCGACCGCGGCCGATTCCCAAACCGCGGCCGCCGTCGTGAGCCCGTGCACGGCACCACGCCGGGTGATGATGATGCCGGCCCCCAAAAAGCCGACGCCGGAAACGATTTGGGCCGCGACGCGGGATGGGTCCAGTGCGACCGCGCCGGGCGACAGGACGTCGGCGAAGCCGTACTTGCTGACCAGCATGATCAACGCCGCCGACGTCCCGACGATCGTCTGCGTCCGCAGCCCGGCGCTCTTGCCCTGGATGGTGCGTTCGAAGCCGATGAGCGCGGTCAATCCGAACGCGGCGAACAGCTCGACCAGGTGTCGGAGACCCTGCACGTTGCCGCCCAGCAGCGGTGCGGCCAGCGAGCTTTGCATACCCCGTCAACTACCCAACAAATGGCGGTTCATGCCGCCGGCAAAGCGCGAATCAGCGCGTGGACTTCACCACCTGCGAGTAATGGAACTGCCAGCGTTCGACAATGCGGAACCCGAGGTAACTCGGGAATCGATAGGCCGGGGCGCGGCCGAATGCGGGCCCGGGTGGCAATGACGCCCCGGATTGGTGGTCGGGCAGCGACGTTTCCTTATTGGTAATGGTCCAGATCGCGGGGCATTTGTTGATTTTTGCGGTGGTGAGCCACACGGCGACGTGCCCGTCCCACAACGACCCGACCTTCGGCCCGTACGCGCCCCGTTCGACGTCGATCAGGGACCGGAAGGCCGCCGGCCGGGTGGCCAGCAGGGCGCGGATCGGGCCGGGCCGCCACGGCACGGTGTTGTCGACCATCAGGCAGTCACCGGGGGCGGCGTGCGAGCTGATCAGATCGGCGACCTGGCTGTAATCCCAGCCCTCCTTGGCGTACGGCCACCGCTGGACGAACAGGTAGTTCGGCACCGCGGCCACGGCGCAGACCAGCACCACACCGGCGATCGGCCAGGGTTTGCGGGCGAGCGTGACGATGCACACGGCCAGCACGACGGCCATCGCGGGCGCGGTGAAGATCAGGTAGCGCGGGTAGTAGATCGGTTCGCTGACGGCCGAATAGACGACCACGAGCGCGGTGGGAATGACCAGCCAGGCCGAGCAGGCGATCAACAGGCGGCGCACGTCGCCGGCCGGTGGCCGGACCCCCGCCAGCCGGGCGGCGATCGCCGCCACGACGAGGACCGCGGACAGGATCGCGAACGGAACGCTGTGGTCGAAATACTGGCGCAGGACGATGTCGAACGCGTAATGCCAGCTGACCGGGTAGATCCAGTTGACCTGCCAAACCTGGGCGTGGGCGAACAACATGAACGGCGTCATGGCAGCGACCGCGACGGTCGAGCTGCCCGCCCACCAAATCAGCGGGGATTTGCGCGCTTTCTCGGGCGCCAGCAGAGGCACCATTACCGCATAAACCGGCACCAACAGCACCATGTTCAGATTCAGCAGAATCGACAGCATTAACGCCAGCGCGTAGCAAATCCACAATCGCGGTCTGTTGCGCCGGACGGCGGCGACGAGCAATACGGTGAGCCAGACCGCCGCGGCGGCCGCGAAGGCGTAGGGTCGCGCCTCCATGCCCGCCCAGGTGGTGCGCGGCAAGATGGCGAACACGACGCCCGCGCACACGGCGACCGGCCGGGTGGAGAACCGTCTGGTGAACACCGTGACACCCGCGGCGGCGGCGCCGATCGCGAGGGCGCTGGGCGCCCGCGACCAAAATTCGGTCGGCGGAAAAACGGCGAACCAGCCGTGCATCAGCAGGTAATACAGCCCGTGTACGGCGTCGATGTGGCTCAGCAGGCGCCACAGCTCGGCCAGAGTCCGGCTCGCCGCGGCCGAGATGGTCGCCCCCTCGTCGAACCACAGCGAGGGCCGGCAGGCCCAGGCGCCGCTGACGACGGCCGCGAAGACGGCGATGGCCCACGGGTCGAGCAATCTCCCGGGCGGACGCGCGGGTGCGGGCTCCTCGACGTGGTCCGCGACGCGCTGCTCGACGGTGGGCATTGACATGATGCTTGTCACTGTAAAGCGGAATCGCCGGGACGGGTCACAATACCGCCCCGGGCTATTCGACCCCGCCGTGCGCATTCCACGAAAAGCGGCGTTATGCAACGCTTTCCGCCGCCGGCCAGAGCATTTGAATGTTTTGTCATCGGCGATATTCTCCGTTGCCGCGGCGCGACGCCGCAAATTGTCGACACGCCCGGCCATGTGGTGTCGCTAATCTCTTCCCTGTGCAACGGGCAAACGCGATAGTGTCTTGGGTTGGCTGACCAACCGAATCAGGGAGGGTAAATGGGCGCCTATCGGACTGTGGTGGTGGGAACCGACGGCTCGGACTCGTCAATGCGCGCGGTAGACAAGGCGGCGCAGATCGCGGGGCCGGACGCCAAGCTGCTCGTCGCGTCGGCATACCTGCCCCAGCATGAGGACGCCCGGGCGGCGGACGCCCTGCGCAACGAGAGCTACAAGGTGTCCGGCACCGCGCCCATCTACGCGATCCTGCAGGATGCCAAGGAGCGGGCGCACAAGGCCGGGGCCAAGAACGTCGAGGAGCGCCCGATCGAGGGCGCCCCGGTCGACGCGCTGGTCAAGCTCGCCGAGGACGAGAAGGCCGACCTGCTGGTCGTCGGAAACGTCGGCCTGAGCACGATCGCCGGCCGGTTGCTGGGATCGGTGCCCGCCAACGTCTCACGCCGGGCCAAGGTCGACGTGCTGATCGTCCACACCACGTCCTAACGCAGGGCCGCCCTACCAGCCCCGCTCGCGCCATTCCGCCAGGTGGGGACGCTCGGCGCCCAGCACCGTGTCGTCACCGTGACCGGGGTAGATGACGGTCGAATCGTCGTACACGTCGAACACCCGCGTGGTGACGTCGTCGAGCAGCTGGGTGAAATCGCCAGGCTGCCACGTCTTGCCGACGCCGCCCGGGAACAGGCAGTCGCCGGTGAACAGCTGCGTGACCCCGCCCGTCGCGGGCCCGTCGAGGGCGAGCGCGACGGAGCCCGGCGTGTGGCCGCGCAGGTGGATGACCTTGAACTGCAGCTCGCCGATTTCGACGGTGTCGCCGTCGGCCAGCAAACGATCCGGTTTGACCGGCAACGGCTCGGCGTCGATCTCGTGGGCTGCGGTCGGTGCGCCGGTGGCCTCGGCCACGGCCTGAAGCGCGTGCCAGTGGTCGAAATGCTGATGGCTGGTCACGATCAGCGCCACCTTGGGGGCGTTCTGCCGGATCAGGTCGATCAGGACGTCGGCGTCGTTGGCGGCGTCGATCAACAACGTTTCGCCCGTGGCGGAACAAGTCACCAAATACGCATTGTTGTCCATGGGGCCCACCGACGCCTTTAGGATCGTGGCGCCGGGTAGGGTCCGGCGGGCCGCGGTACCAGGGTCGACGTGTCCGGTGTAGTTGTCGTCCAGGGCAGTCATAGCGGCCACGTTACTGGTCAAACGTTGCTTGTCGGTATGGGCACATAGCATGGAATGCGCCGTGCGCATCTACGGCTACAGCACGTCAAAGATTCACTGAAAGAAGGCAGCGTGGCTGACCGCCTGATCGTCAAGGGCGCCCGCGAACACAACCTGCGCGGCGTCGACCTCGACCTGCCGCGCGACGCGCTGATCGTCTTCACCGGGCTGTCGGGATCGGGCAAATCGTCGCTGGCTTTCGACACCATTTTCGCCGAGGGCCAGCGCCGGTACGTGGAGTCGCTGTCGGCCTACGCCCGCCAGTTCCTGGGGCAGATGGACAAGCCCGACGTCGACTTCATCGAGGGCCTCTCCCCGGCGGTGTCCATCGACCAGAAATCGACCAACCGCAACCCGCGGTCGACGGTCGGGACGATCACCGAGGTCTACGACTACCTCCGGCTGCTCTACGCGCGCGCCGGAACGCCGCACTGCCCGGTCTGCGGCGAGCGGATCGCCCGGCAGACGCCCCAGCAAATCGTCGACCAGGTGCTGGCGATGCCAGAAGGCACCCGGTTCCTGGTGCTCGCCCCGGTGGTGCGCACCCGCAAGGGCGAGTTCGCCGACCTGTTCGAGAAGCTGAACGCGCAGGGCTACAGCCGGGTCCGGGTCGACGGCGTGGTGCACCCGCTGACCGACCCGCCCAAGCTGAAGAAGCAGGAGAAGCACGACATCGAGGTGGTGGTCGACCGCCTCACCGTCAAAGCCAGCGCCAAGCAGCGGCTCACCGACTCGGTGGAGACCGCACTGAACCTGGCCGACGGCATCGTGGTGCTGGAGTTCGTCGACCACGAGCACGACGCGCACAACCGCGAGCAGCGGTTCTCCGAGAAGCTGGCTTGCCCCAACGGGCACTCGCTGGCGGTCGACGACCTCGAGCCGCGGTCGTTCTCGTTCAACTCGCCCTATGGCGCCTGCCCCGAGTGCACCGGCCTGGGCATCCGCAAGGAGGTCGACCCCGACCTGGTGGTGCCCGATCCGGAGCGCACGCTCGCCGAGGGCGCGGTGGCGCCGTGGTCGACGGGCCACACCGCGGAGTACTTCACCCGGATGATGGCCGGCCTCGGCGACGAGCTGGGCTTCGACGTCGACACGCCCTGGCGCAAGCTGCCGGCCAAGGCGCGCAAGGCGATTCTCGAGGGCTCCGACCACCAGGTGCACGTGCGCTACCGCAACCGGTACGGCCGAACCCGTTCCTACTACGCCGATTTCGAGGGCGTGCTGGCGTTCCTGCAGCGCAAGATGGCGCAGACCGAGTCCGAGCAGATGAAGGAGCGCTACGAGGGCTTCATGCGCGACGTGCCCTGCCCGGAGTGCGAGGGCACCCGGCTCAAGCCCGAGATCCTGGCGGTGACGCTGGCCGCGGGGCGGCACGGCAAGAAGTCCATCGCCGAGGTGTCCGAGCTGTCGATCTCGGACTGCTCGGACTTCCTGAACGCGCTGACTCTGGGCCCCCGCGAGCAGGCGATCGCCGGGCAGGTGCTCAAGGAGATCCAGTCGCGGCTGGGCTTTCTGCTCGACGTGGGGCTGGACTATCTGTCGCTGTCCCGCGCCGCGGCCACGCTGTCCGGCGGTGAGGCCCAACGCATCCGGCTGGCCACCCAGATCGGGTCCGGACTGGTGGGTGTCCTGTACGTGCTCGACGAGCCGTCCATCGGGCTGCACCAGCGCGACAACCGTCGGCTCATCGAAACACTCACGCGGCTAAGGGATTTGGGCAACACGCTGATCGTCGTCGAGCACGACGAGGACACCATCGCCCACGCCGACTGGATCGTCGACATCGGCCCGCGGGCGGGCGAGCACGGCGGCCAGATCGTGCACAGCGGCACCTACGCCGAGCTGCTGGCCAACACGGAGTCGATCACCGGGGCCTTCCTGTCGGGCAAGGAGGCCATCGAGATGCCGGCGATCCGGCGTCCGATAGACCGCAAGCGTCAGCTCACCGTGGTGGGCGCGCGCGAGCACAACCTGCGCGGCATCGACGTCTCGTTCCCGCTCGGGGTGCTCACCTCGGTGACCGGCGTGTCCGGATCGGGCAAGTCGACGCTGGTCAACGACATCCTGGCCACGGTGCTGGCCAACCGGCTCAACGGCGCCCGGCTGGTCCCGGGCCGGCACACCCGGGTGACGGGCCTGGACCACCTCGACAAGCTGGTCCGCGTCGACCAGTCGCCGATCGGTCGCACGCCGCGGTCCAACCCGGCCACCTACACCGGCGTGTTCGACAAGATCCGCACGCTCTTCGCGGCCACCACGGAGGCCAAAGTCCGTGGCTACCAACCGGGCCGGTTCTCGTTCAACGTCAAGGGCGGCCGCTGCGAGGCGTGCACGGGCGACGGCACGATCAAGATCGAGATGAACTTCCTGCCGGACGTGTACGTGCCCTGCGAGGTCTGCCACGGCGCACGGTACAACCGGGAAACCCTGGAAGTGCACTACAAGGGCAAAACGATCTCCGAAGTGCTGGACATGTCGATCGAGGAGGCGGCGGAGTTCTTCGAGCCGATCACCGGCATCCACCGTTACCTGCGCACGCTGGTCGACGTCGGCCTGGGCTACGTCCGGCTGGGCCAGCCCGCCCCCACGCTGTCCGGTGGTGAGGCGCAGCGCGTCAAGCTGGCCGCCGAGCTGCAGAAGCGTTCGACGGGGCGGACCATCTACATCCTCGACGAGCCCACCACCGGGCTGCATTTCGACGACATCCGCAAGCTGCTCACCGTCATCAACGGGCTGGTGGACAAGGGCAACACGGTCATCGTCATCGAGCACAACCTGGACGTCATCAAGACGTCCGACTGGATCGTCGACATGGGTCCCGAGGGCGGCGCCGAGGGCGGAACCGTTGTCGCCGAGGGCACCCCGGAGGACATCGCCGCCGTGCCGGAAAGCTACACCGGAAAATTCCTCGCCGAGGTGATCGGCCGCGCCGCCCCGCCGCAACGGTCGAAGCGGCGACGCAAAGTCACCGCCTGATTCTCAGCCGGGGATCTTGGTCGCCATCTGGTTGGCGATCAACCTGGCCTGGTTGATGATTTCGGGCCCGCACACGTCGACATCGAGGACCACATTCGACACCGCCTCCAGGACGTGCTGGCACACCACCGGGCTGTTGGCCAACGTGTGCTGCAGCGCGATGTTGGGCGGATTGCCGCTGACTTGCCCGAAGGTCCATTCGAATGGGGCTTTGTCGCTGGGCTGGGTCACGGTCTTCCCGCCGCAGTCCCGCCATTGCGGCCATTGGTTGTTCACGAATCCCCGGGCCTGGTCGGCGGACGCGAAGATCACCGCACCCTGAACGACGACGTATCCGGGGTGGCTCGGCGGTTTGTTCATCAGCTGGGCCAGCATCGCGGTGTAGCCGCTGCTCTTGTACGTCCGGGTTTGGAAACCGATGAACGCCCCGGTGCACTTGTCGTCGGACACGGTGCTGGCCGGGTCGGGGTCCGTCATCTCGCCCGTGCTGCCGTCGACGATGATGCCGGTGGTGCCGACGAGGGTGTTGATCTGGTCGACGGGAAGCAGCAGCGAATCCAGTTGTGCGGGAGCCACCGTGGGGGAGGCGCTGGTCGTCACCGCGCTCGTGGTCGAGGGCGCGGCGGTCGCGCCGGTGGTGGGGCTCTCGGGTTGTGCGGCCCCGGACTTGTCGACCGCCAGCCACACCCCGGTGCCCGCGATCACCGCGATGACGAGCGCGAGGGCGCCGATCACCAGCCCCAGCCTGCGCCGCGGCGGCGCGGGCGGCGCCCACGGCGGGGCGGGCGGAGGCGCGAACCACGCCGGGTGCTGCGGCGCGGGCTGGGCGGCAAAGGGTTCCACGCGCGGCGGCGGCGCGAAATGTTGGCTGTGCTGGATCAATTCGGTCGCCTCGCGTTGGTCCGGCGTGCTCAGCGCGTGCAGGGCCGCCTTCGCCAGATCGCCCGCGGTGAGGTAGCGGTCGTTTGGGTCTTTGGCCATCCCGCGCGCGATGACCTCGTCGAACGCGGCGGGGACGGCGGGATTGCGCCGGCTCGGGCGCGGCACCGGTTCCACCAGGTGTGCCGCCATCAGGCTGCTGAGGCTGGTGCTCTGGAAAGGCCTTGTGCCCGTGAGGCATTCGAAAAGGAGACAGGCCAGGGCGTAGATGTCGACGCGGTAGGTGGGGTCGTCGTTCCCGAAGCGCTCGGGCGCCATGTAGTTCCAGCTGCCGATGGCGGCGCCGGTCTTGGTCACCCGCTCGTCGGTGGCCGCGGCGGCGATGCCGAAGTCGACCAGGTAGGCGAAGTCGCCCCCGGCGAGCAGGATGTTCTCGGGTTTGATGTCGCGGTGGATGACCCCGGCGCGGTGCGCGGCATCGAGGGCGGCGGCGACCTGCTCGACGATCGCGACCGCGCGCGGTGGCGGTAGCGGCCCGGTGCGGCTGAGCACCGTCCCCACGTCACGCCCCTCGATGAGGCGCATGTCGATGAACACCTGACCATCGATTTCGCCGAAATCGTGTATCGGCACGATGTGCGGTTCCTGAAGCCGGCCCGCGGTCCGGGCCTCGCGTTGCATGCGCCGCCGAAAGGAGTCATCGGAGCTCACCTGCTCGGACATCAGCTTCAGCGCCACCACGCGGTCCTTGACGGTGTCGTATGCCTCGTAGACCTCGCCCATCCCGCCGCGACCCAGCAGTCGCCGTAACTGGTATGGCCCGAACCGGCTCCCGATCCGCGGACCGGGCTGCGTTTCACTCATCGACGTCCCCCCGACGCCAAGCCGCTTCCCTAGCCCTCGTCCGCGCGCATCGACTCGCGGATCTGGGCCAACCGCTCGGCGGCGGCGCGCTCGCGCTCGTCGTATTGCTCGGCGACGGAACGGCCCTCGGGGGAGTCGGCGTCCAATTCCGCGTCACCCAGGGACGTCGCGTAGCGGTTTTCGATCTTCTCGCGCACGGACTCGAAGGTCGGCACGCCGGCGCTGTCGTACCCGGGATCAGGCGGGGTTGGTTCGTCGGGCATGGTCGTTACGCTACTGAAGCCCCGGCCGGTCCCGCCGCTCCCGCTCCCAATAGCGCACCATTTGCTGCCAGTACACCAGCGTCAACGTCATCTGCACCCCAGCGGCGATCGCCGCCGGCCGCGCCCGGCGGCGCCAGGCGGCCACGACGGCAACGACCGCGGCCACCGATGTCAGCGCGCTGACCGCCATCGCGCCATCGCGCGGGCGGCGGCTGATCCACAGCTCCTCGCCCAGCATGGCCCGCGTCGACCACGCCCGCTGGTGACCCGGCGCGCCGAACACGAACGGGTTCACGGCCAGCCACAGCGCGATCCACGCCGCGTGGCTCCAGCGCCGCGTCCACGGCGGCACCAGGATCAGCGGGGTGCTCGCCCAGCGGGTCCAGGCGCTCCACGGATTGCAGTGCCGCGCAAAGATCGCGCGCCGAACCCGGGCAATGGAAGGCACCCGCGGCTACCGCCGGGCGGGACTGGAGTGGTCGGCCGGAACGACGACCGGGGCGGCGGCCGCGGGCGGGGCGGCGGCGCCGGGCAACGGGGTCCGCGGAATCCCAGGCGTGCCCAGCCGGCCGGCCAGCCACGGCAGCGCGGCGGCGAAGGCCCGGTCGGCGAACGGCCAGTCATGCTTGCCGGGCTGCGCCAGCACCGCGCAGTCGATGCCGTTGGCACGGCCGAGCGCGCACAGCGAATAGGCGGCCGCCGTCTGGTTGCCTGGGTCGGCGGCGGCCTCCCGGCCGGCGAGCCGAATCGCGCCGCTGTCGGTCATCAGCGGGTCATGGCGCCCGGCGGGCGGCCCGTCGGAGGAGATCGCGAACCAGCCGGCCACGTCCCGGTACGGCCCGTGCCGGCCGATCACCGTCGTCGGGTCGAACGCGGCCCAGGCGTCGGCGTTTCCGCCGAAGAGCCGCGCGATGGTCTGGGCCTTGTTTCCGGCGTTCGGGAAGAAGTCGCCGGCGACGTCGACGAACGCACTGAACATGTCGGGGTGCATCACGGTCAGGTCCACGGCGCAGGTCCCGCCCATCGACCAGCCGGCGACGCCCCAGTTCGACCGGTCCCGACTGACGCCGAATTTGGAAACCAGGTACGGCACAACGTCTTTGGTCAGGTGGTCGGCCGCGTTGCCGCGGACGCCGTTGACGCACTCGGTGTCGTTGTTGAAGGCCCCGCCGGAGTCGACGAACACCAACACCGGGGCCTTGCCGTTGTGCGCGGCCGCGAAGTCGTCGATCGTCTTGACCGCGTTGCCCGCCCGGGTCCAGTCCGCCGGGGTGTTGAACTGGCCCCCGATCATCATGACCGTCGGCAGCGCCGGCGGCGGGCTGCTGGTGAACCATTCGGGCGGCAGGTAAACCAACTCACCCCGGTGCTTGAAATGCGATCCGTCGGAGGGGATCACCACCGGAACCACGCTGCCGTGCGGCGGCCGCGTCCGCTTGGCCACCATCGCGGTGACGGTGGCCGGGTCGGTCTGGTCGGGCAGCGGGCCGGAGGTGAGCTGGTTCCACGCCGCCTGCACGGTGGGGAAGTAGCCGACCCAGAGGTTGAGCACCAGGGCGGCGCACAGCGCGCACAGGGGTATGGCCAGCAGCCCGGCGCCGCGCCGCCAGCCGCGGGCGCTGCGCCATCCCAGGATCAGCACGGCGACCGCCGTGCCGGTCAGCGTGATCCAGAGCCACAGCGCGGCCGGCGCGGGCTCGTCGGACAGGCCGCGGTCGACGACGTACCAGTGCGTCAGGTAGGCGACGGCAGCGCCGGCCGAGGCGGCCGCCGGCAGCCACACCGTCCGCCAGCGGCGCGATCGCCAGCCGACGGCCAGCGCCAGCACCACGGCGGCCACCGCCTGGGTGGTGATGGGCACCCAGCCGTGCATCAGGGACGTGTGACTACTTGCCAGCAACTGCGTCGTGGCGTTGGTCGTCGACGCTGTCACGGCATTCATTGTGATCGATTGTTAACCGGCCTGGAACATATTCACCGAATGTTCGCCGTCGGCCACCCACGTGTCGTGGGCCGGGTCAGTGCGGCTTGGCCAGCGGGAATGGCAGCGTCTCGCGGATGCTGCGGCCGGTTATGAGCATGACGAGCCGATCGATGCCCATGCCGAGCCCGCCGGTGGGCGGCATCGCGTACTCCATGGCCTGCAGGAAGTCCTCGTCGAGCTCCATCGCCTCGGGGTCGCCGCCGGCGGCCAGCAGCGACTGTTCCTGCAGGCGGCGGCGCTGCTCGACCGGATCGGTGAGCTCGCTGTAGGCGGTCCCCAGCTCGACCCCCCACGCCACCAGGTCCCACCGCTCGGCGACGCCGCGCCGGCTGCGGTGCGGCCGGGTCAGCGGCGACACGGACGTCGGGAAGTCGATGTAGAAGGTCGGTCCCTCGGTGCGGTCCTCGACCAGATGCTCGTAGAGCTCCAGCACCACGGCGCCGGCGTCCCACTGCGCGCGGTACGGGATCCGGGCGGCGTCGGAAAGCTTGCGCAGCACGGGCAGGGGCGTGTCGGGATCGATGTGCTCCCCGAGCGCCTCGGACACCGCATCGTGCACCGTCTTGACCGGCCAGTCCCCGGAGATGTCGACGGGATGCAGCCCGCCGTCGGCGCCGTCACCCCGGGGCCGCAGAACGGTCTGCTCACCGTGGGCTGCCTGCGCGGCGTTCTGGATGAGCTCGCGGCAGCCGTCGATCCAGACGGTGTAGTCGGCGTGCGCCTGGTACGCCTCCAGCAGCGTGAACTCCGGGTTGTGGCTGAAATCGACGCCCTCGTTGCGGAAGGCCCGGCCCAGCTCGAAAACCCGCTCCACGCCGCCGACGCACAGCCGCTTGAGGTAGAGCTCCGGCGCGATGCGCAGGAACAGGTCCATGTCGTAGGTGTTGATGTGGGTGACGAACGGCCGGGCGGTGGCCCCGCCGTGGATCTGCTGCAGGATCGGCGTCTCGACCTCGATGAAACCCTTGGCGAACAACGTCTCCCGGACGGAGCGCAGCACGCTGCTGCGGGCCGTGATCAGCTCGCGGGATTCGGGATTGACCGCCAGGTCCACGTAGCGCGTCCGCACCCGCGCCTCCGGGTCGGTCAGCCCGTTCCACTTGTTCGGCAGCGGCCGCAGGCACTTCCCGATCATCCGCCAGTCGCGCACGATCAGGGAACGGGTGCCGTTCTTGGAGAAGCCCATGTGCCCGGTCATCTCGACCAGGTCGCCGAGATCGATCGCCGCGGTGAAATCCGCGGTGCGGCCCCGCTCCAGGCGCGAATTGTCCAGCAGCATTTGCAATTCGCCCGACCAGTCCCGCAGCTGGGCGAACAGCACGCCGCCGTAGTCGCGAATCCGCAAGATCCGGCCCGACACCGAGACGGTCTCCTGGTCGTCCGCGTCCAGCGCCCGCGAGACCGTGTGGCTGGGCGGGGAGCCGACCGGGTAGGCGTCAATGCCCTTGCGCCGCAGGATCTTCAGCTTGGCCAGCCGGACCCGGACCTGCTCGGGCAGGCGGGCCCTCGACTCTTCCAGTTCCACGGCGTCGCGTCGCTGCTGCAGCTCGCTCACGTCGGGCGCCGATCCGTCGTGATGCAACAGGCCCGATTCCGCCAGCCGGGCGGGCACCGCGGGGTGATGGCCGGTGTGCACCCTGTCGCGTCGGGTGAAGGGCAGCACGAGGAAGCCCTCCGCGATCACCGAGGCGACGCCCACCCGGGGGATCAGGCGCGCGTCCTCGTAGCAGGCGTAGCGCGGCACCCATTCGGGTTGGTACTTCATGTTCGAGCGGTACAGCGTCTCCAGCTGCCACCACCGCGAGAAGAACAGCAGCAGCCCCCGCCACAATCGCGCGACCGGGCCCGCGCCGAGCTGGGCGCCCTGCTCGAACGCCGAGCGGAACATCGCGAAGTTCAGCGAAATCCGGCTGATGCCAAGGGTTTCGGCGGTCAAGGCGAGCTCGCTGACCATGAGCTCGATGGTGCCGTTGGGCGATTGCGGGGAACGCCGCATCAGGTCCAGGGAGACGCCCGTGGTCCCCCACGGGACCAGCGACAGCATCGCCACGACGGCGCCGTCCCGGTCCAGCGCCTCGACCAGCAGGCAATCCCCGTCCGCGGGATCGCCGAGCCGGCCCAGCGCCATGGAGAAGCCGCGCTCGGTCTGGGTGTCACGCCAGGCGTCGGCGCGGGTGATGGTCTCGGACATCTCCTCGGCCGCGATGTCCCGGTGCCGCCGGATGCGCACGGTCAGCCCGGCCCGGCGGGCCCGGGTCACGGCTTGGCGCACCCCGCGCATGTCGGGACCCGACAGCCGGAAGTCGGCGGTCCGCAGGATCGCCTCGTCGCCCAACTCGAGCGCGTTCAGCCCGGCTTCCCGGTACACGCGCGCCCCCTGCGTGCTGGCGCCCATCACGCCCGGCGCCCAGCCGTAGGTCTGGCACAGCCCCAGCCAGGCGTCGATGGCCTGCGGCCAGGCCCGGGGCTCGCCGATCGGGTCGCCGCTGGCCAGGCACACGCCGACCTCGACGCGGTAGGTGATCGCGGCGCGGCCGCTGGGCGCGAACACCACCGACTTGTCGCGGCGGGTCGCGAAGTAGCCCAGCGAGTCGTTCTTGCCGTACAGCTCGAGCAGCCCGCGGATGGCCGACTCGTCCTCGCCCGTCAGCGCGTTCTCGGCCCGCTGGGACTGAAACAGCACGATGGTCGCCATGATCAGCGCCAGCGCGCCGAACAGACCGAAGATGGCGTTGAGGAACACGTGCGGCTTGCCGGTGAACAGGTCCGGATCGGCCAGGGCGAAGCCGACCACCCGGTTGGCGACGTAGCCCAGGCGGTCCTGGCGGGCCAGCGTTCCCGGCCACAACTCGACCAGACCCCAGGACACCAGGATGCCGATCACGTCGCCGGCGACGAGCACGGCGGCGGCCTTGACCAGCGCGCCCTTCCTGACCTTGGCCCAGAATTCCCGGTAGGCCAGCACCAGCAGCACGATCGCGACGATGTGCACCGCGAACCCGAGGTTCTCCCCGAAGGTCTCGGCGGCGGTGTTGTCGCCCGCGGCGATGTCGGCGGCGTTCAGCGCGGCGGCAAGGATCATCTGGCCCAGCAACACCAGCCAGGCGATCCGTTTCCGCGCGGTCAGGGCCGCGGCCAGCAACGCCAGCACGAACGACCACGCGATGCTGGTGTCGGGGAAGTTGAACAGGTAGTCGTTGATGAACTCGCGGGGGACCTTGATCAGCCAGCGGAGCGCCGGCGACACGCTGGCCAGCAACGAGACGGTGGCGATGACGCCCACGATCCACCCGGCCGCCGCCGGTACCCAGCGATACCGGGAATGCGACCGGCCGCGGGCCCCCGAACGGCGCCCCGAACGAGATGAAGCGAGTGTCACAGACCGCGAGGATATGCCCTCAATCCGTGAAAAGCTTGGCGAAGCGCTAAGAGTGGCTAGCAATAGTTCGTCCGGTTGCGCAGCGGCGCCGGACGGGGCCGGGGGCGAAGTGCAAAATGCCGCCCCGTGGCTGCTAAACTGGCGATCGCGACCATCCCGGCGAAGGCCAGGAAACAGTAAGTGGAGTCCCACTCCCACCGCGAGCCACGAGATTTCTTCAAGGCTTGGCGGTCCGGTCACAGGCATCGCGCATGTCTGTTCCGCGAGCGACGCGGGCGGCTTGATCATTGGCAAGCCTCGATCGGTCGGCATTGGGCCCTGCTATTGCAGGGCTTTTCTGCTGGTGGTGTGGTGTTTCCGCCGCTGGCTCCCGACCCAGACCCGGCCGTGGATCGCAGCATATCTACAAGCCCAACAAGGGAGGCCCCATCAGCACTGAGACCCGCGTCAACGAGCGCATCCGCGTACCTGAAGTCAGATTGATCGGCCCCGGGGGAGAGCAGGTAGGCATAGTGCGCATCGAAGACGCACTGCGCGTCGCTGCGGACGCCGATCTCGACCTTGTCGAAGTCGCCCCCAATGCCAGACCCCCGGTCTGCAAGATCATGGACTACGGCAAGTTCAAATACGAGGCGGCGCAAAAGGCGCGCGAATCCCGCCGGAACCAGCAGCAGACCGTCGTCAAAGAGCAGAAGCTGCGACCCAAGATCGACGATCACGATTACGAGACCAAAAAGGGTCACGTGATCCGCTTTCTGGAGGCGGGTTCGAAGGTGAAGGTCACCATCATGTTCCGCGGACGTGAGCAGTCGCGGCCCGAACTGGGCTACCGCCTGCTGCAGCGGCTGGGCGCGGACGTCGCCGAATACGGCTTCGTCGAGACGTCCGCCAAGCAGGACGGCCGCAACATGACGATGGTGCTGGCCCCGCACCGCGGCGCGAAAACCCGCGCCAGGGCGCGGCACCCCGAAGGACCCGGGGAGGGCGCGGCATCGGACGCCGATGCGGGCGCCGACACCAACCCTTCACCCAACTGACCCGGCACGAAACGAAGAATCAGAGGAAACATGCCCAAGGCCAAGACCCACAGCGGGGCTTCGAAGCGGTTCCGGCGCACCGGAACCGGCAAGATCCTGCGCGAGAAAGCCAATCGTCGGCACCTGTTCGAGCACAAGCCGTCCACCCGGACGCGTCGCCTGGAAGGCCGCACCGCCGTGTCGGCCAACGACACCAAGCGGGTCAACAAGCTGCTGAACGGCTGACCGACAAGAAGCCGAGCGCCGGCGCCGCTGCCGGCACCCGACCATTTACTTAGAGAGTAGGAACACCCATGGCACGCGTGAAGCGGGCGGTCAACGCCCAAAAGAAGAGGCGCAGCATTCTGAAGGCCTCGAAGGGCTATCGCGGCCAGCGCTCGCGGCTCTACCGCAAAGCCAAAGAGCAGCAACTGCATTCGTTGAACTACGCCTACCGCGACCGCCGCGCGCGCAAGGGCGAGTTCCGGAAACTGTGGATCTCGCGGATCAATGCGGCGGCGCGCGCCAACGACATCACCTACAACCGGCTGATCCAGGGTTTGAAGGCCGCCGGGGTGGAGGTGGACCGCAAGAACCTCGCCGACATCGCGATCACCGACCCCGCGGCGTTCACTGCGCTGGTCGACGTCGCCCGGGCCGCGCTGCCCGAGGACGTGAACGCCCCGTCGGATTCCGGAGAGGCCGCCTAGCCCCTGCTGACCGAACGTTCGGCCCGCGTCGCCGCGGCGGTCAAACTGCATCGGCACGTCGGCCGGCGGCGGGCGGGCCGATTCCTGGCCGAGGGCCCCAACCTGGTCGAGGCCGCGGCCGCCCGCGGTCTGGTCCGCGACGTCTTCGTCACCGAAGCCGCCGCGCAACGGTATGCGGGTTTACTTGCGGCGCAAGGTGATTCGGTCCAGCTGGTCACCGAGCGGGCGGCAAAGGCGCTGTCGGACACCGTCACCCCTACCGGGCTGGTGGCGGTGTGCGAGATGCCGTCGACCCGGCTGGCCGACGTGCTGGCCGGCCCGCCCCGGCTGGTCGCGGTCGCCGTCGGGATCGGCGAGCCCGGCAACGCCGGCACGGTCATCCGCATCGCCGACGCCATGGGGGCCGACGCCGTGATCCTCGGCGGGCACAGCGTGGACCCGTACAACGGCAAGTGCCTGCGCGCCTCGACCGGCAGCATCTTCTCGATCCCGGTCGTCGCCGAGCCCGACGCCCCCGCGGCGCTGGGCGCCCTGCGTGAGGCGGGGTTGCAGGTGCTGGCCACCACGGTCGACGGCGAGACGCGGCTGGACGAGGCGGCCGATCTGCTCGGCAGGCCGACGGCGTGGCTGCTCGGGCCCGAATCCCACGGCCTGCCAAGCGAAATCGCGGCGGCGGCCGACCACCGCATGCGCATCCCGATGGCCGGCGGGGCCGAGAGCCTGAACGTGGCCTCCGCCGCGGCGATCTGCCTCTACCAGAGCGCGCAGGCGCTGGGGGTGTTCAGGCGGCCCTGACGCGTCCCCGGGCGGGCCGCAGACCCGCCAGCGACAGCGTCCCGTGCACCAGCGAACCGGCGCGTTCCATCAGCGCCTTGGCCGGGTCGAGGGGCGAGCGAAGAGCCGGGCGGGAATGGGGAGGGAAGTAGTGCATCGGCAGCCCGCGACGGTCGCGGGGCGGCGCCATGAACGTCGGCGCCTCCACCAAGGGCGCGTCGGTGGGCAGCCGGCCCTCGGCCCGGCGGTAGGCGGCCAGCGCGCGCGGGTGCAGCCGGATCTCGTCGGGGACCGCCAGGAAGGCCAGCTCGACGAGCTTGCCGAACAGGCGCAGCAGCACCTCGTCGCCCGGTGTCCAGCGCATCCCCGCCTTCTCGCGCACCGCCGGCTCGAACAGGCCCGCCGCGATCCAGCGCTGGCCGGCGACCAGCGGCTTGAACATCTGGTCCCAGATCGGCGTGGGCATCAGCACGAATTTCGGTTTGGGGATCCGGATTTGGAAGATGTCCAGCGTCGCCTGGTTGATCTCGAGTTCGTCGCGGCAGACCCGTTCCCAGTACTCGCAGAATTCCTCCCAGGAGCCGGGCACCGGGCGCATGCTCATCCCGTACATCCGGTACCACCGCACGTGCTCGTCGAACAGCTGCCTTTTCTCGGCCTCCGTAAGGCCGCCGCAGAAGTATTCGGCCACCTTGATCACCAGCATGAAGAAGGTCGCGTGCGCCCAGTAGAACGTTTCCGGGTTCAGGGCGTGATACCGGCGGCCGGAGGCGTCGACGCCCTTGATGGTGTGGTGGTAGCTCTTGATCTGCCGCCCGGTCGCCGCCGCGCGGTCACCGTCGTAGACGACGCCCATGATCGGGTACACCGAGCGGGCCACCCGCTGCAGGGGCTCGCGGAGCAGGATCGAATGCTGCTCGACGCCCGCGCCCAGCTCGGGATACATGTTCTGGATGGCGCCGATCCACACGCCCATCATTCCTGTGCGGAGATCGCCGAAGTACTTCCAGGTGAGGGAATCCGGTCCCAGCGGATCGTCGGATGTCGTTGGAATGGCAGTCATCTCGGCCTCCTGCGCTCACGATAACTTTGACAACGTGCGTTGTCTACGATTTCGGCCGCGCGTGCCCGCGGGTGTTATCGACCGTCGACAGCGGCGTGCCGCCGTCGTGACCAGCGGCTGCGTTGCGAGCTGCGCCACACCCGCGCGACCCTTCATTGCCCGCCTCCCGCGCGAGGAAATAACCTGGCCAGGTGGAACTCGCGCGTCGCGATTCGGATTCGGGCGGGCCCGAGGAATTGACGGCGCCCGATCCGCCGCGGCGCTCTTCGGTCCCGGTGCACAACGCGACGCAGTGGTTGCACAACCGCAACCGCAGCCCCGGCGCGGTCGCCTTCATCCGCCGGGCCCGACGACTGCTGCCCGGCGATCCCGAGTTCGGTGACCCGCTCTCAACGGCCGGCGACGGTGGGCCCCGCGCCGCGGCGCGCGCCGCCGACCGGTTGCTGGGGGATCGCGACGCGGTGTCGCGCGAGGTCGGCCTCGGGCTGCTGCAGGTATGGCAGGCGCTGACCGAGTCGGTGTCCCGGCGGCCGGCCAACCCGGAGGTCACCCTGGTGTTCACCGACCTGGTCGGCTTCTCGTCCTGGTCGTTGCAGGCGGGTGACGACGCGGCGCTCACCCTGCTGCGGCAGGTGGCTCGGGCCGTCGAGCCGCCGCTGCTGGACGCCGGTGGCCACATCGTCAAACGGATGGGCGACGGGCTGATGGCGGTGTTCGGCGATCCGACGGTCGCGGTGCGGGCGGTGCTGGCGGCCAAAGAGGCGTTGAAGTCCGTCGAGGTGGCCGGCTACACGCCGCGGATGCGGGTCGGGATCCACACCGGCCGGCCCCAGCGGATGGCGGCGGACTGGCTCGGGGTCGACGTCAACATCGCCGCGCGGGTGATGGAACGGGCCACCAAGGGCGGGGTGATGGTGTCAGGTTCGACACTCGACCTGATCGCCCAGAGCGAACTGGACGCGATGGGTGTCGTCGCCAAACGTGCACGTAAACCGGTTTTCGCCCCGAAGACGACCGGAGTCCCGGCGGATTTATCGATATATCGTTTGCGGACTCATAGGGAGTTGACAGCGTCCGATCACACTTCAGAAACAAATTAGCCGACATACTGGATGCAATGTTTGGGGGCATCCTTGCCCGGCTCGCCCGGGTCCAGTTCACGGTGGGGTACGTGGCGGCGCTGCTTGCCGTCAGCGGCGCCATCGTGTCGCTCGGCCCGCACGCGCACGACGTGCTGGTCGAGCGGGCCAGCACCAACCTGCACAACCTGGCCCACGGCCACGTGGGCACGCTGCTGGGCAGCGCGCTGGTGGTCGACGCCGGTCCGCTCTACTTCTGGCTGCCCTTCCTCACCTGCCTGCTCGCGCTCGGCGAGCTGCACCTGCGCACCATCCGGCTGGTGGTCGCGTTCCTGATCGGACACATCGGCGCGACGCTGCTGGTGGCCGCGGCCCTGGCGGCGGCGGTCGAGTTCGAGTGGATGCCGGTCTCGATCACCCGGGCCAGCGATGTCGGGATGAGCTACGGCGCCTTGGCCGTGCTCGGCGCGATGACTGCGGTGATCCCCCAGCGCTGGCGCCCCGCCTGGGTCGGCTGGTGGGTGTCGGCCGGCATCGCGTCGGCGATCATCGGCGGCGATTTCACCGACGCCGGTCACACCGTCGCCGTGGTCCTGGGCGTGCTGG
This sequence comes from Mycobacterium sp. E3305, assembly GCF_001666785.1. Classification (NCBI taxonomy): domain Bacteria; kingdom Bacillati; phylum Actinomycetota; class Actinomycetes; order Mycobacteriales; family Mycobacteriaceae; genus Mycobacterium; species Mycobacterium sp. E3305. The sequence continues at coordinate 23,123 of NZ_LZJA01000159.1, forward strand.
TGTCCGCCCGCTTCCGCCAGCCCATCCATTGGACGCCGGTGCGCATGCTGATGCTGGCCGCCTCGTCGGGCTTCGGCTTCCTGCTGCTGGCCCACCACTGGGGGACCATGGCCGGAGCGCCCGTGTTCGGCCTCCTGGGCGCCCTGGCGGCCCACAAGCTCGTGCAGTTCGCCACCGCGCGCGGCGGGGCCGTGGACGACGAGGCGCTGCGCAGCCCGCAGCCGGTCACCGCGGGCTAGGCGGCCCGCCGGTCATCCCCGCAAAGCACGCGCCAAGCGGCGTGCTCAGATCACTTATGATCGGCACTTGCCGCTGGGCAACTTTCTCCCAGCCCCTCATCAGCAAGGAGAGTGTCGCCGCGTGGGTGCTCAGCCCGTCGACCTGTCACCGGACGCCTTGGCCAAGGCGGTCGAAGCCGCCCGGGAGGCGATCGCGCGCGCCGGCGATCTCGAGGCGCTGGCACGCGTCAAGACCGAGCACCTCGGCGACCGCTCGCCGCTGGCGCTGGCCCGGCAGGCGCTCGGCGGCGTCCCCAAGGACGAGCGCGCCGACGCCGGCAAGCGGGTCAACTCCGCGCGGACCGAGACCCAGCGCAGCTACGACGAACGGCTGGCGGTGTTGCGCGCCGAGCGCGATGCGGCGGTGCTGGCCGCCGAGGGCATCGACGTCACGCTGCCGTCGACCCGGCAACCGGTCGGCGCCCGGCACCCGATCACCCAGCTGGCCGAGCACATCGCCGACACCTTCGTCGCGATGGGCTGGGAATTGGCCGAGGGTCCCGAAGTCGAGACGGAACAATTCAACTTCGACGCCCTGAACTTCCCGGCCGACCACCCGGCGCGCAGCGAGCAGGACACGTTCTACATCGCGCCGGACGATTCCCGGCAGCTGCTGCGCACCCACACCTCGCCGGTGCAGGTGCGCACCCTGCTGGCTCACGAGCTGCCGGTGTACATCATCTCCATCGGCCGCACGTTTCGCACCGACGAACTCGACGCCACCCACACGCCCGTCTTCCATCAGGTCGAGGGGCTGGCGGTGGATCGCGGGCTGTCCATGGCGCACCTGCGGGGCACCCTCGACGCGTTCGCCCGCGCGGAGTTCGGCCCCGAGGCCCGCACCCGGATCCGGCCGCACTTCTTCCCGTTCACCGAACCCTCCGCCGAGGTCGACGTCTGGTTCGTCGGCAAGAAGGGCGGCGCGGGCTGGGTCGAATGGGGCGGCTGCGGCATGGTGCACCCGAACGTGTTGCGGGCCGCGGGGATCGACCCCGAGGTGTACTCCGGGTTCGCGTTCGGGATGGGCCTGGAACGCACCCTGCAGTTCCGCAACGGCATCCCCGACATGCGCGACATGGTCGAGGGCGACGTCCGGTTCTCCCTGCCCTTCGGGGTGGGTGCCTGATGCGCATCCCCTACAGCTGGTTGCGGGAGATCGTGGCAGCCGGCGCCCCGGACTGGGACGCCGCCGCCGCCGACCTCGAACAGACGCTGGTGGGCATCGGCCACGAGGTCGAGGAGGTCGTCACGCTCGGCCCCGTCGACGGGCCGCTGACCGTCGGACGGGTGGCCGGCATCGAGGAGCTGACCGGGTTCAAGAAGCCGATCCGCGCTTGCCGGGTGGACGTCGGCGAGTCCGAGCCACGCGATATCGTTTGCGGTGCAACGAATTTCGTCGTCGGCGACCTGGTGGTTGTGGCGCTGCCGGGCACCACGCTGCCCGGCGGGTTCGCCATTACGGCGCGCAAGACCTACGGCCGCGAGTCCGACGGCATGATCTGCTCGGCGGCCGAATTGGGTTTGGGCGCCGACCATTCCGGCATCCTGGTGTTGCCGCCGGGCACCGCCGACCCGGGCGCCGACGGCGCCGCGGTGCTGGGGTTGGACGACGTGGTTTTCCACCTGGCGATCACCCCCGACCGCGGCTACTGCATGTCGGTGCGCGGGCTGGCCCGCGAGATCGCCTGCGCCTACGGCCTCGACTTCGTCGATCCCGCAGACGTGAAGCAGTTGCCCGCCAACGGCGAGGCCTGGCCGTTGACCGTGCAGCCCGAAACCGGTGTCCGCCGGTTCGCCCTGCGCCCGGTGACCGGCATCGACCCCGCCGCCGTGTCGCCCTGGTGGCTGCAGCGGCGGCTGTTGCTGGCCGGCATCCGCGCGGCCTCCCCGGCGGTGGACGTCACCAACTACGTGATGCTCGAGCTCGGCCACCCGATGCACGCGCACGACCGCGACCGCATCTCCGGGGGCCTCGGCGTGCGGTTCGCCCGCCCCGGCGAGACCGTCGTCACCCTCGACGACGTCGAGCGCCGGCTCGATCCGGCCGACGTCCTCATCGTCGACGACCGGGCGACCGCGGCGATCGGCGGCGTGATGGGCGCGGCGAGCACCGAGGTCCGCGCCGATTCCACGAACGTGCTACTGGAGGCCGCCGTGTGGGACCCGGCCGCCGTCTCGCGCACGCAGCGCCGTCTGCACCTGCCCAGCGAGGCGGCCCGGCGCTACGAACGCGGGGTGGACCCGGCGATCTCGGTCGCCGCCCTGGACCGCTGCGCCGCGCTGCTCGTCGACATCGCCGGGGGAGCGGTGTCGGACGAGTTGACCGATTGGCGGGGCGAGCCGCCGACCGACGACTGGTCGCTCCCGCCGATCCGGATCCCCGCCGACCTGCCCGACCGCGTCGCCGGGGTCGCCTACCCGCCGGGTACCGCGGCGCGGCGGCTGGCGCAGATCGGGGCCTCGGTGAGCGATGACGGCGAAACGCTGATCGTGACGCCGCCGAGCTGGCGGCCCGACCTGGTGCAGCCCGCCGATCTCGTCGAGGAGGTGCTGCGCCTGGAGGGGCTGGAAGCCATCCCGTCGGTGCTGCCCGCCGCTCCGGCGGGCCGGGGCCTCACCGCGAGGCAGAAGCGTCGCCGCGCCATCGGCAGATCGCTCGCCCAGTCCGGCTACGTCGAGATCTTGCCGACGCCGTTCCTGCCCGCCGGCGTGTTCGACCTGTGGGGCCTGCCGGCCGACGATCCCCGGCGCTCGACCACCCGGGTGCTCAACCCGCTGGAGGCCGACCGCCCGCACCTCGCGACCACACTGCTGCCCGCGCTGCTGGAAGCGTTGGTGCGCAACGTGTCCCGCGGTCTGGTGGACGTCGCGTTGTACGCGCTGGCGCAGGTTGTGCAACCGACCGAGCAGACCCGCGGCGTCCAGCCGATCCCCGTGCACCGGCGGCCCACCGACGAAGAGGTCGCCATGCTGGACGCCTCGTTGCCCCGGCAACCGCAGCATGTGGCCGTGGTGCTGGCGGGACTGCGGGAGCGGCGCGGCCCGTGGGGTCCCGGCCGCCGGGTCGAAGCCGCCGACGCGTTCGAGGCGGCCCGCATCATCGCCCGCGCCAGCGGGGTCGAGGTGAGCCTGCGGGCGGCCCAGCACCTGCCGTGGCACCCCGGCCGCTGCGCCGAGGTGCTCGTCGGGGAGACGGTCGTCGGCCACGCCGGCCAGCTGCACCCGGCGGTCATCGAGCGCTCCGGACTGCCCAAAGGCGCCTGCGCTGTCGAGCTCGACCTCGACGCGATCCCGATCGTCGAGGCGCTGCCCGCACCCAGGGTGTCGCCCTTCCCGGCCGTCTTCCAGGACGTCAGCCTGGTGGTGCCCGCGCACGTGCCGGCTCAGGCGGTGGCCGACGCCGTCCGGGAGGGCGCCGGTGAGCTGCTGGAAGACCTGCAACTCTTCGACGTCTTCACCGGCCCGCAGGTCGGGGAGGACCGCAAATCGCTGACCTTCGCGCTGCGGTTCCGGGCGCCGGACCGCACCCTGACCGAGGACGACGCCAGCGCGGCCCGCGACGCCGCGGTGCGCCGCGCCGCCGAGGCGGTCGGCGCCGAGTTGCGGGCCTGACCCCCTGGTAATGGATTTGCAAAGCATTGCATAACCATGCAGAATCGGCGGAATGGCCGACGTATTGAGGGTGGCGGTTGCCGGGGCCAGCGGCTATGCGGGCGGTGAGATCCTGCGGCTGCTGCTGGGGCATCCGGCCTACGCCGACGGACGCCTCGTCATCGGGTCGCTGACCGCCGCGACCAGCGCGGGCAGCCCGCTGGGCGAGCACCACCCGCATCTCACGCCGCTGGCGCAGCGGGTGGTCGAGCCCACCGAACCCGCGGTGCTCGCCGGCCACCACGTGGTGTTCCTGGCCCTGCCGCACGGGCACTCGGCCGCGCTGGCCGAACAGCTCGGCCCCGACACCGTGATCATCGACTGCGGCGCCGACTTCCGGCTCACCGACGCCGCCGCCTGGGAGCGGTTCTATGGGTCCCCGCACGCCGGCAGCTGGCCCTACGGGCTGCCGGAGCTGCCGGGCGCGCGGGACCGCCTGCGCGGCGCCCGCCGCATCGCGGTGCCGGGCTGCTACCCGACCGCGGCGCTGCTGGCGCTGCTCCCCGCGGTCGCCGAGGACCTGATCGAGCCCGCCGTCACCGTCGTCGCCGTCAGCGGCACCTCGGGTGCGGGCCGGGCCGCCAAGACCGACCTGCTGGGCTCCGAGGTCATCGGGTCCGCCCGCGCCTACAACATCGCGGGGGCGCATAGGCACACCCCCGAGATCGCCCAGGGCCTGCGGGCGGTCAGCGACCGCGACGTCACCGTGTCGTTCACCCCGGTGCTGATCCCGACGTCGCGCGGCATCCTGGCCACCTGCACCGCGCGCACCCGCGCGCCGCTGTCGCAGCTGCGCGCCGCCTACGAAAAGGCGTACGACGCGGAGCCTTTCGTCTACCTGCTGCCCGAGGGCCAGCTGCCCCGCACCGGCTCGGTGATCGGCAGCAACGCGGCGCACATCGCCGTCGCGGTGGACGAGGCCGCCGAGACGTTCGTGGCCATCGCCGCCATCGACAACCTGGTCAAGGGCACCGGCGGCGCGGCCGTGCAGGCGATGAACTTGGCGCTGGGTTGGCCGGAGGCGCAAGGCCTTTCGGTGGTCGGGGTCGCGCCGTGACCCACACAGCCGAGGCGCGCTTGGTGCGCGAACAGGGCGTCACCGCGCCGGCCGGGTTCCGGGCCGCGGGGATCGCCGCCGGCATCAAGGCGTCGGGCAACCGCGACCTGGCCCTGGTCTTCAACGAGGGACCCGACTACGCGGCCGCCGGCGTGTTCACCCGCAACAAGGTCAAGGCCGCGCCGGTGCTGTGGACCCAGCAGGCGCTGACCACCGGCGCCTTGCGCGCGGTGATCCTCAACTCCGGCGGCGCCAACGCCTGCACCGGCCCGGGCGGCTTCCAGGACACCCATGCCACCGCCGAGGCGGTCGCGGCCGCATTGTCGGACTGGGGAACCGAGACCGGGGCCATCGAGGTCGCGGTGTGCTCCACCGGGCTGATCGGTGACCGGTTGCCGATGGACAAGGTGCTGGCCGGGGTCCGGGCGATCGTGCAGGACATGGCCGGCGGGCTGAGCGGCGGCGACGAGGCCGCGCGCGCGATCATGACCACCGACACCGTGCCGAAACAGGTTGCGCTGCACCACGCCGGCAACTGGACCGTCGGCGGGATGGCCAAGGGCGCCGGCATGCTGGCGCCGTCGCTGGCCACCATGCTCTGCGTGCTCACCACCGACGCGGCCGTCGAGCCGGCCGCGCTCGACCGGGCGCTGCGCCGGGCCACCGCGCGCACCTTCGACCGGCTGGACATCGACGGCAGCTGTTCGACCAACGACACCGTGCTGCTGCTGGCGTCCGGGGCCAGCGAAATCGCCCCGACCCAGGCCGATCTGGACGACGCCGTGCTGCGCGTGTGCGACGACCTGTGCGCGCAGCTGCAGGCCGACGCCGAGGGCGTCACCAAACGCGTCACCGTGACCGTGACCGGGGCCGCCGCCGAGGACGACGCGCTGACCGCCGCGCGGGTGATCGCCCGCGACAGCCTGGTCAAGACCGCGGTCTTCGGGTCCGACCCCAACTGGGGCCGGGTGCTGGCCGCCGTCGGCATGGCGCCGGTGACGCTGGATCCGGATCGAATCACCGTGTCGTTCAATGGATTTGCCGTGTGCGTCGACGGGGTCGGGGCGCCGGGCGCGCGCGAGGTGGACCTGTCCGGCGCCGACATCGACATCACCGTCGACCTGGGGGTGGGCGACGGCACCGCCGCCGTCCGCACCACCGACCTCTCGCACGCCTACGTCGAAGAGAACTCGGCCTACAGCTCATGACGGTCAACACTCACGAGTTGTCCACCGCCGTCAAGGCCCAGGTGCTGGCCGAGGCGCTGCCCTGGCTCAAGCAGCTGTACGGCAAGGTCGTCGTCATCAAGTACGGCGGCAACGCCATGACCGACGACACGCTGCGGCACGCGTTCGCCGCCGACATGGCCTTCCTGCGCAACTGCGGCATCCTGCCCGTCGTCGTGCACGGCGGCGGCCCGCAGATCACCGCCATGCTGCGCCGCCTCGGGATCGAAGGCGACTTCAAGGGCGGATTCCGGGTCACCACACCGGAAGTGCTCGACGTGGCGCGGATGGTGCTGTTCGGCCAGGTGGGCCGCGAACTGGTCAACCTGATCAACGCGCACGGGCCGTACGCCGTCGGCATCACCGGGGAGGACGCGCAGCTGTTCACCGCCGTGCGGCGCAGCGTCACCGTGGACGGAGTGGCCACCGACATCGGGCTGGTGGGCGACGTCGAGCGGGTCAACACCGCCGCGGTGCTGGATCTGATTACGGCGGGCCGCATTCCGGTGGTGTCGACGCTGGCCCCGGACGCCGAGGGTGTGGTGCACAACATCAACGCCGACACCGCGGCGGCGGCCCTCGCGGAGGCCCTGCGCGCCGAAAAGCTGTTGATGCTCACCGACGTCGAGGGCCTCTACACCAGCTGGCCCGATCGCGGTTCGTTGGTCAGCGAGATCGACACGGCCACACTCTCGCAACTGCTCCCCACGCTGGAGGCGGGCATGATCCCCAAGGTCGAGGCGTGCCTGCGGGCCGTCACGGCGGGCGTGCCGAGCGCGCACGTCATCGACGGGCGGGTCGAACACTGTGTGCTGGTGGAGCTTTTCACGGACGCGGGCACCGGCACCAAGGTCGTGAGCGCGTGACTTCGCCGGCGACGATGCGGAACGCAGTGACGGGGAGGAGCGGCGTATTACTGAAGGGGATGTGATGCAGCAGCGCTGGGAAGCCGTGATGATGAACAACTACGGCACCCCGCCGCTGGCATTGGCCAGCGGTGACGGCGCCGTTGTCACCGACGTGGACGGCAACACCTACCTGGATCTGCTCGGGGGCATCGCCGTCAACGTCCTGGGCCATCGCCACCCCGCGGTCATCGACGCCGTCACACACCAGATGGCGACGCTGGGCCACACCTCCAACCTGTACGCGAGCGAACCGGGCGTCGCGCTGGCCGAGGAGCTGGTGAACCTGCTGGGCGCCTCCGACGAAACCGGGGCGCCGACGCGGGTGTTCTTCTGCAATTCGGGGACCGAGGCCAACGAGGTGGCGTTCAAGCTGTCGCGGCTGACCGGACGCACGAAACTGGTTGCGGCGCAAGGCGGTTTCCACGGCCGCACCATGGGCTCGCTGGCGCTGACCGGTCAGCCGAGCAAGCAGGCGCCGTTCGAGCCACTGCCGGGATACGTCACGCACGTGCCCTACGGGGACGCCGACGCGCTGGCCGCCGCGGTCGACGACGCCACCGCCGCGGTCTTCCTCGAGCCGATCATGGGGGAGGGCGGCGTCGTCGTCCCGCCCGAGGGTTACCTGACCGCCGCCCGCGACATCACCTCGCGGCATGGCGCGCTGCTGGTGCTCGACGAGGTGCAGACCGGAATGGGCCGCACCGGAGCCTTTTTCGCCCATCAGCACGAAGGCATCACACCCGACGTCGTCACCATGGCCAAGGGGCTCGGCGGCGGCCTGCCGATCGGCGCCTGCCTGGCCGTCGGGTCGGCCGCCGAGCTGATGACCCCCGGCCTGCACGGCAGCACCTTCGGCGGCAACCCGATCTGCGCGGCTGCGGCGCGGGCGGTGCTGCGGGTGATCGCGGACGAGGACCTGACCCGGCACGCCGAGGTGCTGGGCAAGTCGGTGCGGCACGGCATCGAATCGCTGAATCACCCGCTGGTCGACCACGTCCGCGGCCGTGGGTTGCTGCAGGGCATCGTGCTGACCGCGCCGCGGGCCAAGGAGGCCGAAAGCGCCGCGCGCGCGGCCGGGTTCCTGGTCAACGCCGCCGCGCCCGACGTCATCCGGCTGGCGCCGCCCCTGATCGTCACCGAATCCCAGCTCGACGGCTTCGTCGCGGCCCTGCCGGGCATCCTGGACAGGGCCGCGGCATGACACCGCGCCATTTCCTGCGCGACGACGACCTGTCCCCCCAGGAGCAGGCCGAGGTGCTGCAGCTGGCCGCCGAACTCAAGAAGGACCCGTTCGGCTGGCGCCCGCTGGAGGGGCCGCGCGGCGTCGCGGTGCTCTTCGACAAGAACTCCACCCGCACTCGGTTCTCCTTCGAAGTGGGCATCGCCCAGCTCGGCGGGCACGCCGTCGTCGTCGACGCCCGCAGCACCCAGCTGGGCCGCGACGAGACGCTGGGCGACACCGCGCGGGTGCTGTCCCGCTACGTCGACGCGATCGTGTGGCGGACCTTCGAACAGGGCCGGCTCGAGGCCATGGCCGAGGCGGCGACGGTGCCGGTGGTCAACGCGCTCTCCGACGACTTCCATCCCTGCCAGGTGCTCGCCGACCTGCAGACCATCACCGAACACAAGGGATCGCTCGCGGGACTGCGGATGTCCTACCTCGGCGACGGCGCCAACAACATGGCCCACTCGCTGCTGCTGGGCGGGGTCACCGCCGGCGTGCACGTCACGATCGCCGCGCCGGACGGCTTCGCCCCCGCCCCGGCCTTCGTCGCGGCCGCGACCCAACGCGCCGAATCCACCGGCGCCTCGGTCACCCTCACCGCCGACGCCGACGCAGCCGCGCGCGGCGCCGACGTCCTGGTGACCGACACCTGGACGTCGATGGGGCAGGAGGGCGACGGGCTCGACCGCCTCACACCGTTCCGGCCGTTCCAGGTCACCGAGCGGCTGCTGGACCTCGCCGACCCGGAAGCCATTGTGCTGCATTGCCTTCCGGCCCACCGCGGTGACGAGATCACCGACGCCGTGATGGACGGGCCGGCCAGCGTGGTGTGGGACGAGGCCGAGAACCGGCTGCACGCCCAGAAGGCGCTGCTGGTGTGGCTGCTGGAGCGGGCGCAATGACCCGCTCGAAGGCCACCGCCGAAATCACCCGGGCCGGCCGGCAGGACCGCATCGTCGCGATCCTGTCGTCGGCGTCCATCAGCAGCCAGAGCGAGCTGGCGGCCCGGCTGGCCGACGAGGGCATCGAGGTCACCCAGGCCACGCTGTCACGCGACCTCGAGGAGCTGGGCGCGGTGAAGCTGCGCGGCGCCGACGGCGGCGTCGGGGTCTACATCGTTCCCGAGGACGGCAGCCCGGTGCGCGGGGTGTCCGGCGGCACCGCGCGGCTGTCCCGGCTGCTGAGCGAGCTGCTGGTGTCGGCCGACGCCAGCGCCAACCTTGCGGTGCTGCGCACCCCGCCGGGCGGCGCCAACTATTTGGCCAGCGCGATCGACCGCGCGGCGCTACCGTACGTCGTCGGCACCATCGCCGGTGACGACACCGTCTTCGTGGCCGCCCGAGAGCCGATGACCGGCGCCGAGCTGGCCCGCACCCTGGAAGAGCTCACCTAAAACTAAGGAGATTGGTTCATGTCAGATCGCGTCATCCTGGCGTATTCCGGCGGGCTGGACACGTCGGTCGCGATCAGCTGGATCGGCAAGGAGACCGGCCGCGAGGTGGTGGCCGTGGCGATCGACCTCGGCCAGGGCGGCGAGGACATGGAGGTCGTCCGCCAGCGCGCCCTGGACTGCGGCGCGGTGGAGGCCGTCGTCGTCGACGCCCGGGACGAGTTCGCCGAGGGCTACTGCCTGCCCACCATCCTGAGCAATGCGCTCTACATGGACCGCTACCCGCTGGTGTCGGCCATCAGCCGACCGCTGATCGCCAAGCACCTGGTGGCGGCCGCCCGCGAGCACGGCGGCACCACCGTCGCGCACGGCTGCACCGGCAAGGGCAACGACCAGGTCCGGTTCGAGGTCGGATTCGCTTCGCTGGCACCGGATTTGGAGGTGCTGGCGCCCGTCCGCGACTACGCGTGGACCCGGGAGAAGGCGATCGCGTTCGCCGAGGAGAACGCCATCCCGATCAACGTGACCAAGCGCTCGCCGTTTTCCATCGACCAGAACGTGTGGGGCCGCGCCGTGGAAACCGGCTTCCTGGAACACCTTTGGAACGCGCCCACCAAGGACATCTACGCCTACACCGAAGATCCCACGATCAACTGGAACACACCCGACGAGGTGATCGTCGGGTTCGAGCGCGGGGTCCCGGTGTCCATCGACGGCAAACCGGTGTCGGTGCTGGCCGCCATCGAGGAGCTCAACCGCCGCGCCGGCTGCCAGGGGGTCGGTCGGCTCGACGTGGTCGAGGACCGGCTCGTGGGCATCAAGAGCCGCGAGATCTACGAGGCTCCCGGCGCGATGGTGCTGATCACCGCGCACACCGAGCTCGAGCACGTCACGCTGGAACGCGAACTGGGCCGGTTCAAGCGGCACACCGACCAGCGCTGGGCCGAGCTGGTCTACGACGGACTTTGGTACTCGCCACTGAAGACCGCGCTGGAAGCCTTCGTCGAAAAGACCCAGGAGCACGTCACGGGCGAGATCCGAATGGTGTTGCACGGCGGGCACATCGCCGTCAACGGCCGGCGCAGCGCGCAGTCGCTCTACGACTTCAACCTGGCCACCTACGACGAGGGCGACTCCTTCGACCAGTCGGCCGCCAAGGGCTTCGTCTACGTGCACGGGCTGTCGTCGAAGATCGCGTCCCGGCGGGACCTGGCGGCCGACGAAGCGTGAGCACGCGCGAGGGCTCGCTGTGGGGCGGCCGGTTCGCCGACGGCCCGTCGGACGCGCTGGCCGCCCTGAGCAAGTCCACTCACTTCGACTGGGTGCTGGCCCCCTACGACATCGTCGCCTCGCGCGCCCACACCGTGATCCTGTTCCACGCCGGGCTGCTCACCGAAGAGCAGCGCGACGGGCTGCTGGCCGGGTTGGACAGCCTGGCCGAGGACGTGGCCGACGGCAGCTTCACCCCGCTGGTGACCGACGAGGACGTGCACGCCGCGCTGGAGCGCGGGCTGATCGACCGCGTCGGCCCCGACCTGGGCGGCCGGCTGCGGGCCGGGCGGTCGCGCAACGACCAGGTGGCCACGCTGTTCCGGATGTGGCTGCGCGACGCGGTGCGCCGGGTCGCCGACGCGGCGCTGGAGGTGGTGGCCGCGCTCGCCGCCCAGGCCGCCGCGCACCCGACGGCGATCATGCCGGGCAAGACGCACCTGCAGTCCGCCCAGCCGGTCCTGCTGGCCCACCACCTGCTCGCCCACGCGCACCCGCTGCTGCGCGACGTCGACCGCATCGTGGACTTCGACAAGCGGGCCGCGGTGTCCCCGTACGGCTCCGGGGCGCTGGCCGGCTCGTCGCTGGGGTTGGACCCGGACGCGATCGCCGCCAAGCTGGGTTTTGCGGAGGCCGCGGACAACTCCATCGACGCGACCGCGGCCCGGGATTTCGCCGCCGAGGCCGCGTTCGTGTTCGCGATGATCGCGGTGGACCTGTCGCGGCTGGCCGAGGACATCATCCTGTGGAGCTCGACGGAGTTCGGCTACGTCCGGCTGCACGATTCGTGGTCCACCGGCAGCTCGATCATGCCGCAGAAGAAGAACCCCGACATCGCCGAGCTGGCCCGCGGGAAGTCCGGGCGGCTGATCGGCAACCTGGCCGGGCTGCTGGCGACGCTGAAGGCGCAGCCGCTGGCCTACAACCGTGACCTGCAGGAGGACAAGGAGCCGGTCTTCGACTCGGTGGCCCAGCTGGAGCTGGTGCTGCCGGCGATGGCGGGCCTGGTGGCCAGCCTGACGTTCGACGTCGAGCGGATGGCGGCGCTGGCCCCGGCCGGGTACACGCTGGCCACCGACATCGCCGAATGGCTGGTGCGCCGGGGGGTGCCGTTCCGATCCGCACACGAGGCCGCCGGGGCCGCCGTGCGCGCGGCCGAGGGGCGCGCCGTCGGGCTCGACGAGCTCACCGACGACGAATTGGCCGCCATCAGCCCCGAGCTGACGCCCGAGGTGCGCGAGGTGTTGACGATCGAGGGCTCGGTGTCCTCGCGCGACCGGCGGGGTGGGACCGCCCCCGCCCGGGTCGCCGAGCAGCTCGAAGCCGTCCTGGCCGAGTGTGAGCAGCTCAGAGCGCGGCTCGGCGACGGGGCATGAGATGACGTCGATTTACGCGCCGGTAAATTTGAACCGGACTAGAATTCCCGCTCAAGCGATGCGGCTGAACCTGTCGGGCCAGAACTTCGTCACCAAGGGGTGGGACCAATGAGCGTCGTTGCCGGCGTATTCGGTGCCTTGCCGCCGTATCGCTACTCCCAGCGCGAGCTCACGGACTTCTTCGTCAGCATCCCCGAATTCGAGGGCTACGAGGACATCGTCCGGCAGTTGCACGCCAGCGCCAAGGTCAACAGCCGCCACCTGGTGCTGCCGCTGGAGCGCTATCCCGCGCTGACCGACTTCGGCCAGGCGAACCGCATCTTCATCGAAAACGCCGTCGACCTCGGCTGCGAGGCCCTCTCGGGCGCCCTCGACGAGGCCGGCATGCGGCCGCAGGACCTGGACGTGTTGATCACGACGACGGTCACCGGCCTCGCGGTGCCGTCCCTGGACGCCCGGATCGCCGGGCGGCTGGGCCTGCGCGACGACGTGCGCCGCGTGCCGCTGTTCGGCCTCGGTTGTGTGGCCGGCGCCGCGGGCGTGGCCCGGCTGCACGACTACCTGCGCGGGGCGCCCGACGCCGCCGCGGCCCTGATCTCGGTCGAGCTCTGCTCCCTGACCTATCCGGGATACAAGCCGTCGCTGCCCGGCCTGGTCGGCAGCGCGCTGTTCGCCGACGGGGCGGGCGCGGTGGTCGCCGTCGGCGAGCGGCGCGCGGAAAAGGTGGCCGCGGGCGGGCCCAGCATCCTGGACTCGCGCAGCACGCTCTACCCCGATTCGCTGCGCACCATGGGCTACGACGTCGGCGCGGCCGGGTTCGAGCTGGTCCTGGCCAAGGACCTGGCCGAGGTGGTCGAGGAGCACATTGAGCAGGACGTCACCGGCTTCCTCGGCGCCCACGGGCTGACGACGACCGACATCGGCGCCTGGGTCAGCCATCCCGGCGGCCCGAAGATCATCGACGCCATCAACGCGAGCCTGAGCCTTCCGCCTGACGCGCTTGAACTGACCTGGCGCTCGCTGGGTGAGATCGGCAATCTTTCGTCGGCCTCGGTGCTGCACGTGCTGCGGGACACGCTGGCCAAGCCGCCGCCCAGCGGGAGCCCCGGCCTGATGATCGCGATGGGTCCGGGATTCTGCTCCGAACTCGTGTTGCTGCGCTGGCACTGAACTAAGGCGTTGCTTCCTGTGCCCCCCACACCTTCAGTGCTGTCATGACCGCCGACCCCGAGGAGCTCGTTAAGGCCCTCCGCGCCTCGCTCAAGGAAAACGAGCGGCTGAAGCGCGAGGCCCGCGAATACCTCGCCGCGGCAACCGAACCCGTGGCGGTGGTGGGGATGGGTTGCCGGTACCCGGGTGGGGTGGATTCGCCGGAGGCCCTGTGGCGGATGGTGGCCGAGGGCCGCGATGTGGTCTCGGACTTCCCGGCCGACCGCGGCTGGAACCTGGTTGGCCTGTTCGATCCCGACCCCGACGCGGTGGGCAAGTCCTATGCCCGCTGCGGCGGCTTCCTGGCCGACGTGGCCGACTTCGACGCCGCGTTCTTCGGCATCGCGCCCAGCGAGGCGCTCGCGATGGACCCGCAGCAACGGCTGTTGCTGGAGGTGTCCTGGGAGGCGTTGGAGCGGGCCGGGATTGACCCCGTCACCCTGCGCGGTTCGGCCACCGGCGTGTTCGCCGGCATCTTCCACGGCTCGTACGGCGGCCAGGGCAGGGTGCCGGGCCACCTGGAGCGCTACGGGCTGCGCGGTTCGACGCTGAGCGTGGCATCGGGCCGGGTTGCCTACGAACTGGGCCTGGAGGGCCCGGCCATTTCCGTCGACACGGCCTGCTCGTCGTCGTTGGTGGCCATGCACCTGGCGGCGCGATCGCTGCGGGCCGGCGAGTGCGACCTGGCGCTGGCCGGCGGCGTGACGGTGATGGCCACCCCGGCGATGTTCATCGAGTTCAGCCGGCAGCGTGCGCTGGCCGCCGACGGGCGGTGCAAGGCGTACGCGGGCGCCGCCGACGGCACCGGTTTCTCCGAAGGCGTCGGCGTGCTGGTGCTGGAACGGTTGTCCGACGCGCAGCGGTCGGGGCATACCGTGCTGGCGCTGCTGCGCGGATCCGCGGTCAACCAGGACGGCGCCTCGAACGGGCTGGCGACGCCGAACGGGCCGTCGCAGCAACGGGTGATCCGCGCCGCGCTGGCCGACGCGCGCCTGCGGGCGGCGGACGTGGACCTGGTGGAGGGACACGGGACGGGCACCACCCTCGGGGATCCGATCGAGGCGCAGGCGGTCTTGGCGACGTACGGGCAGGACCGGTCCGAGCCGCTGTGGCTGGGGTCGATCAAGTCCAACATGGGTCACACGTCGGCGGCGGCCGGCGCCGGCGGGGTGATCAAGATAGTGCAGGCGATCCGCCACGGGGTGATGCCCAAGACGTTGCACGTGGATGTGCCTACGCCGCACGTGGATTGGTCGGCGGGGGCGGTGTCGCTACTGACCGAGGCGCGGGACTGGCCGGCGCGGGACCGGCCTCGCCGCGCGGGGGTGTCGTCCTTCGGGATCAGCGGCACCAACGCCCACGTCATCATCGAGCAGCCGCCGCCCGAAAGCCCCGCGCCGGCGGGTGATGACGCCCCCGCGCCGTGGGTGCTGTCGGCCCGATCGGCCGACGCGCTGGCCAACCAGGCGTCCCGGCTGCTGGCCCGGGTGAACGACGACCCGGGTCTGCGGGTGGTCGACGTGGCGTGGTCGTTGGTGTCGACGCGGTCGCGTTTCGAGCACCGCGCGGTGCTGGTGGGCGCCGACCGCGAGCGTCTGGCCGCGGGGCTGGCCGAGGTGGCGGCCGGCGAACCGGGTGCGGGCGCGGCGGTGGGCCGGGCGCAGCCGGTCGGCAAGACGGTGTTCGTGTTCCCGGGGCAGGGGTCGCAGTGGGCCGGCATGGGAGCCGAATTGCTGGACAGCTCGGCCGTTTTCGCCGAACACCTGCAGCGTTGCGAGAAGGCGCTCGCCGAACACGTCGACTGGTCGCTGGTCGACGTGATCCGCGGTGCGCCCGGCGCGCCGGGCTTGGACCGGGTGGACGTGGTGCAGCCGGCGCTGTGGGCGGTGATGGTGTCGCTGGCCGAGTTGTGGCGCTCGGTGGGCGTCCTCCCCGACGCGGTGATCGGTCACTCCCAGGGCGAGATCGCGGCGGCGTATGTGGCCGGCGCCCTCTCGCTGGAGGACGCGGCCCGGGTGGTGGCGCTGCGCAGCCGGCTGCTGGTGGAATTGTCCGGTGCGGGCGGCATGGTGTCGCTGGCATGCGGGCTGGGCCGGGCCGAGGAATTGATCGCCGGATGGGGCGAGCGGTTGAATGTCGCTGCCGTCAACGGGGTTTCGGCGGTGGTGGTGTCCGGTGAGGTGGGCGCCCTCGACGAGTTGATGGTCCGTTGTGAGGCCGACGGCGTGCGCGCCCGCCGCATCGACGTGGACTACGCCTCCCACTCCCGGCACGTGGACGCGATTCGTCCGGCGCTGGCCGAGGCGCTGGCCGGCATCGCGCCGCGAACGTCCTCGGTCGCGTTGTTCTCCACCGTGACCGGCGAACTGCTCGACACCGCCGCCCTGGACGCCGACTACTGGTACCGCAGCATCCGGCAGACCGTCCAGTTCGAGCGCGCCGTGCGCAACGCGTGCGGCGCCGGGTACGGGGTCTTCGTCGAATCCAGCCCGCACCCGGTTCTGCTGGCCGCCGTCGAGGACACCGTGACCGACTGCGGCGCCGGCGCTTTGGTGGTCCCGTCGCTGGGGCGCGACGACGGTTCGCTGCAACGGTTCTGGCTATCGGCGGGCCAGGCCCACGTGGCGGGCGTGCCCGTGGACTGGCGCGCCGCGATCGCCGGTTTGGGCGGCCGTCGCGTCGACCTGCCCACGTACGGCTTTGCGCGGCAGCGCTTCTGGCTGCCGGGCGGCTCCACCGGTTCGGGCGACGTGGCCACCCTGGGCCTGGCCGGCGCCCGGCACGCGCTGGTCGGCGCGGTGGTGCAGCGGCCCGACTCCGGCGGGGTGGTGCTGACCGGCCGGCTGTCGACGGCTGCTCAGCCGTGGCTGGCCGACCACGCGGTCGGCGGCACCGTGTTGTTCCCCGGCGCGGCGTTCGTGGAGCTGGCCATCCGCGCCGGCGACGAGGTCGGATGCGGGGCGATCGAGGAGCTGACGTTGTCGGCCCCGTTGGTGCTGCCGGCGACCGACGGCGTGCAGGTGCAGGTGGTGGTCGGCGCGCCCGCCGCGTCGGGGGAGCGCGAGCTGTCGGTGTATTCGGCGGGCGCGCAATCGGAGTGGGTGCTGCACGCGCACGGCTCGGTGCGCCCGGCGGCGGTCGCGCCGTCCGCCGGCCTGTCGGTGTGGCCGCCGGCGGGGGCGACGCCGGTGGACGTGGCCGACGGCTACGCGCGGCTCGCGGATCGCGGCTACGAGTACGGCCGGTCCTTCCGTGGGCTGCACGCGATGTGGCGGCGGGGGGACGAGATCTTCGCCGACGTCGCCGTGCCGGACGAGGCAGGCGGTCAGGACGGCGGCTTCGGGATACATCCGGTGTTGCTGGACGCGGCGCTGCACGCGATGGGCGTCGCCGCCGAACAAGGGCAAACCGTGTTGCCGTTCTCCTGGCAGGGGGTGTCGCTGCACGCGGGCGGCGCCTCGCGGGCGCGGGTCCGGATAGCGCCGTCCGGCACCGGGGCGGTGTCGGTCGAATTGGCCGACGGGTCCGGGCTGCCGGTGTTGTCGGTGCGATCGCTGGCGATGCGCCCGGTCTCGGCCGGGCAGCTGGCCGCGGCCGCCGCGCCCGCCGAGGGGCTCTTCGAGGTGGCCTGGTCGCCGATACCGTTGAGCGACAAGGGCTCCGACGCCACGCTGTGGGAGCCGGGCGCGCACGGCGCCCACGCGGTCCGGTCCGTGCACGCGGCCACCACCGAGGCGCTCGGCGTCCTGCAGTCGTGGTTGGCCGATCCGGAGTCCGGGACGCTGGCGGTGCAGACCCGCGGGGCGGTCGCGCTCGCCGGTGAGGACGTGGCGGACCTGGCCGGTGCGGCGGTGTGGGGGCTGGTCCGCTCGGCGCAGGCCGAGCAGCCGGGCCGGGTGGTGCTGATCGACTCCGACGGCTCGTTGGACGCCCGCGCCGTGATCGGTTGCGGCGAGCCGCAATTGGTGGTCCGCGCGGGCGTGGCCTACGCGGCCCGGATGCGGCAGGCCCGCGGCGGATCGGTGTTGCGGCTGCCGCCCGGTGACTGGCGGCTGGACGCGGGCGGCGGGGGCACGCTGGAGGACCTGGTGGTGGCCCCGAGCCCGCGGGTGGAACTGGAGGCCGGGCAGGTTCGCGTGGCCGTGGCCGCGGTGGGCGTGAACTTCCGGGATGTGTTGGTGGCCTTGGGCATGTACCCGGGCGGCGGACAGTTGGGGGCCGAGGGCGCCGGCGTGGTCGTCGAGGTCGGTCCGGGCGTCGAGGGCCTGGCGGTCGGCGATGCGGTGATGGGGCTGCTTGGCGTGGTCGGTTCCGAGGCGGTGGTGGACCGGCGATTGGTCACGGCGGTGCCGCAGGGCTGGTCGCTGGTCACGGCCGCGGGTGTCCCGGTGGTGTTTCTCACCGCGCTCTACGGGTTGTCGGTGCTGGCCGGCCTGCGGGCCGGCGAGCGGGTGCTGGTGCACGCCGCCACCGGTGGGGTTGGCATGGCCGCGGTCCAGCTGGCGCGGCACTGGGGCGCGGAGGTGTTCGCGACCGCGAGCCGCGGCAAGTGGGACACCCTGCGCGCCATGGGGTTCGACGACGACCACATCGGCGATTCGCGGACGCTGGACTTCGCGGAGAAGTTCTCGGCGGCCACCGGCGGGGCCGGGGTCGACGTGGTGCTCAACTCGCTGGCCGGTGAGTTCACCGACGCGTCGCTGCGGCTCTTGGCCCCCGGCGGGCGGTTCATCGAGATGGGCAAGACCGACGTCCGCGACCCGCGCGTCGTCGCCGGGGAGCATCGAGGCGCGCGGTACCAGGCCTTCGACCTGCTGGAGGCCGGGCCCGACCGCACCGCGGCGATGCTGGCCCAGATCGTGGAGCTGATGCGCGATGGCGCCGTGACACCGTTGCCGCTCAAAACCTTCGACGTCCGCTGCGCTTCGGCGGCGTACCGGTTCGTCAGCCAGGCCCGGCACATCGGCAAGGTCGCGCTGACCATCCCGTCCGGGCCCGGCGCCGTGCTCAGCGGCTGTGGCGGGCTGGCCGGCGGCAGCGTGGTGATCACCGGCGGCACCGGCATGGCCGGTTCGGCGCTGGCCCGCCACCTCGTCGACCGCTACCGCGTCGGCCACGTGATGCTGGCCAGCCGGGCCGGCGCGGGGGCCGCGGGGGTCGCGGAGCTGGTGGACGAGTTGCGGGAGGCGGGCGCCGAGGTGTCGGTGGTCGCCTGCGACGTCGCGGACCGAGACGCCGTCGCGGCGATGCTGGCCCAGGTTCCGGCGCGGTATCCGCTGCGCGGTGTGGTGCACGCGGCCGGCGTCCTCGACGACGGGCTGATCGCCTCGCTGACCCCGGACCGGGTGGACGCGGTGCTGCGGGCCAAGGTCGACGGGGCCTGGCACCTGCACGAGCTGACCCGGGACCTGGATGTGTCGGCGTTCGTGGTGTTCTCGTCGATGGCCGGCATCGTCGGCACCCCGGGCCAAGCCAACTACGCGGCGGCCAACAGCTTCCTCGACGGCCTGTGCACCCACCGGCGGGCGCACGGGCTCGCGGGCCTGTCGCTGGCCTGGGGCCTGTGGGAGCAGGCGTCGGCGATGACGGCGCACCTCGGCGAGCGCGACAAGGCCAGGATGAGCCGGCTCGGCATCGCGCCACTGTCCACCCAGCAGGCGCTGGAATCCTTCGACGCCGGCATGCTGCTCGAGGCCCCGGTGCTGATGGCCGCCCGCCTGGATCGGATCGCCCTGTCCGACAACGCCGCCGCGCTGCCGCCGCTGCTGAGCGAGCTGGCCACCCGCACCACCCGCCGCGTCGTCGACGACGCCGACGCGACCGCCCTGCTGACCGGTCTCGCCGCGCGCCTGCACGGCCTGACCCCCGAGGCCCGCCACCGCGAGCTGGTCGACCTGGTCCGCGCGAACGCGGCGACCGTGCTGGGCCTGCCCAACCCCGCCGACATCGACCCGGGCCGCGCCTTCGGCGACCTCGGCTTCGATTCGCTCACCGCGGTCGAACTGCGCAACCGGCTGAAAACGGCTACCGGCCTTACCCTTTCGCCCACGCTGATCTTCGACTACCCCACGCCGGCCGCGCTGGCCGGGCACCTCGACGGCCACCTGTCCGCCGACCCGGTTGACGACCAGCCCGACCTGATGGCCCGCTTCACCGACATCACCCGCGAATTGCAGGCGTTGCTCGGCCGGACCGACTGGGACCCATCCGACAGGGCGGCGCTGCGGGCCCGCCTGCAGACTCTGCTCGCGGCCGTGGGCCCCGCCGATCACCTCGACCCCGAGGGCCTTGACGCCGACCTCGACGCCGCCACCGAAAGCCAACTCTTTGCCATCCTCGATGAAGAACTCGGCCGCTGAGACCGCGATGCCGGATACCACGCAGCACGTCGACTACCTGAAACGCCTGACGGCGGATCTCCGTCGGGCGCGGCGACGCGTAGCGGAGCTGGAAGGCAAGCTGTCCGAACCGATCGCGGTGGTGGGCATGGCGTGCCGGTACGCCGGCGGGGTCGATTCGCCGGAGGCGCTGTGGGAGCTGGTGAACGACGGCCGCGACACGGTGTCGGACTTCCCGGCGGATCGCGGCTGGGATGTCGAGGGGCTCTACGACCCGGATCCCGACGCGGCCGGGAAGATGTACACCCGCCAGGGCAGCTTCCTGCGCGACGCCGCGGCCTTCGACGCGGGCTTCTTCGGGGTGGGCCCCAGCGAGGCCCTGGCGATGGATCCCCAGCAGCGGTTGATGCTGGAGATCTCCTGGGAGGCGTTGGAGCGGGCGGGGATTGACCCGCTGGCCTTGCGCGGCTCGGCGACCGGCGTGTTCGCCGGGGTCATCCACGCCGGCTACGGCGGCGAGGTGAAGGGGGAGCTGGAGGGCTACGGGCTGACCGGTTCGACCCTGAGCGTGACCTCGGGGCGGGTGTCGTACGTGCTGGGGCTGGAAGGCCCCGCGGTGTCGATCGATACGGCGTGTTCGTCCTCGCTGGTGGCCATGCATTTGGCGGCACAGTCGCTGCGCTCGGGGGAGTGTGACCTGGCGCTCGCCGGAGGCGTGACGGTGATGGCCACCCCGGCCGCGTTCGTGGAATTCAGCCGGCAACGGGCGCTGGCCCCCGACGGCCGGTGCAAGGTTTACGCCGGCGCCGCGGACGGCACGTCGTGGTCGGAGGGCGCGGGCGTCCTGGTGCTGGAGCGCCTCGCCGACGCGCGACGGCTGGGGCATCCGGTGGTCGCGGTGCTACGCGGTTCGGCGGTCAACCAGGACGGCGCCTCCAACGGGCTGACCGCACCGAACGGGCCGTCCCAGCAGCGGGTGATCCGGGCGGCCCTGGCC
>NZ_LZJA01000160.1:0-658 GCF_001666785.1 Mycobacterium sp. E3305
TGGCGTGCGGGACGGCCTGGGCGTGCTCGACGACGTGCTCGATCACGCGCTCGATCAACTCGCCGGCGGAGACCACCAGCGATGACGCTGGTCGTCCGTGCGGCCATGACCGATCACCCGATCTTCCTGGCCGAGCACGAAGAGCTCGTGGCCCATCAGTCGGCGGGGGCTGTCGTCGGCTTCGTCGGCATGATTCGCGACCACGACGGCGGACGGCGGGTGGTGCGGCTGGAGTACTCCGCGCATCCGTCGGCCGAAGAGGTGTTGGCCAAGGTGGTCTCCGACGTCGCGGACCAGTCGACCGGGGTGCGCGCGGTCGCGGCCAGCCACCGGATCGGGGTGCTGCGCATCGGGGAGGCGGCGCTGGTGGCGGCGGTGGCGGCGGACCACCGTCACGCGGCGTTCGCCACCTGTGCGCAGCTGGTCGACGAGATCAAGGCGCGGCTACCGGTATGGAAGCACCAGTTCTTCGACGATGGGACCGAAGAATGGGTGGGCTCGGCCTAACGCCGTAGCGATTGGAGTGCCGGCACGCCCCGAAGCGAAAAACGTCCGAGGCGTGCCGGGCAGTCTTACGGGCGGGACTCAGGTGGCCGGGGCCGGCTGGGCGATCGCGTCGAGCGCGTCGTCGAGCACGCCCAGGCCGTCCCGCACGCCA
>NZ_LZJA01000161.1:0-10619 GCF_001666785.1 Mycobacterium sp. E3305
GCTTGGATTCCGCTCCGGGGAAATGCTCTAGGGATGGGTGAACGCGTGAGGTCGTGCGTCCGGCGGCGGGGGCGGCGCGTCCGGCGGCGGGGGAAGTGCGCCCTCCCCATCCGGCGGCATCGGCAGGAACATGTGGTGCGTGAACCCGGCCTGGTAGGCGCCAGCACCACCGATGTGCACGCCGCCGCGCTCACCACTGGCCACTGGGGTGCCGTCCGGCAGTGTCGCGGCCGTGTGGCCGCCGTTCCATCCGATCACTAGGGCGTTGGGGGCGGTCCCGTACTGGAAACCCCGCGCCAATAACGCCGCTTCTTCGTTTCCGGTGTTGAACCGGTTGCCGAAGACTGGCCTGTCGGATGCTGCGTTGGCAACCCACGAAACGAGTCCTGAGCAATCCGTCCCAGCGGGAGAATCGCCACCCGGAATATAGGGCGTCCCGGAAACCTGATTAATCAATGACATCAATGTTGCAAGTACTACCATGGCCGGGGACGCTAGCAATAACGGTTATTGTTCGCCAAAATTTGTGGCCTACGTCATTCGCAATGCGGACAATGGCGTCCGCCGCACTTATAGCAAACGCAGTGCTGGCCGAGATTCGGCCGCCAGCAAACGCGTGGCCTCAGGTGTAGTCGGGCCCGCGTTCGGTTTGCGCCATCTCCCGGTCGACGTCGGCTTGCTCTCGCCGGGCCGTCGCATCCGTGCGCATCGCCTGTTCGGCCAGGCGCCCGCGTCGGGCACGCTCACGCTCTTCCACCGAGCCCTCGCGTTCGTCCGCGCGCCGCTCCCGCTCGTCTGCTTGACGCTCGCGATCGTCCGCGATTCGGTCTCGCTGGTCGGCGAGCCGATCTCGTCTACCGGCCAGCCACTCGCGCCTTCTGATTTCGGCCTCGCGCTCGTCAAGCGCCTCCTCGCGCTTATCGAGCGCCTCGGCCTGGCGTTCGAGTTCTCCGGATGTTTCGGGGCTGTCCCCAGCGGCCACGAGCTAAACCATAACGCCGCGGGGGACCCCGCGCACGGGTGTTCGGTGCGCATGGGCCGACACTGTCTCACCCCATCGGCTCAGTCGCTATCGTCGCATCGAATTTATCTGTGCGCCAGTCAAATTCCGAACTTGGCGCGAGCCTCGTCGGTGACCGGGGTGAACAGGTTGACGAGGTTCCCGTCCGGGTCCCGGAACAGCAGTGCGCGGTTTCCCCAGGGCATGGTGGTCGGCTCGGTCACGACCTCGCCCACGTGTTCGCGCAGCCGCTCGTATTGCGCGTCGACGTCGTCGACCAGGAATTCCACGATCGCGCTGCGGTTGGCCGCGGCTTCGGCGGATCCGGCGCCAAACAGCGGCACGGTCTTGTCGCTGCCGATCGCCAGCGTGCCAACCGGCGTCGGGATCTCGGCGAAAAGCTCGTTGCCCCACACCGCGGGAACCTCGGTGACCGCCTCGTAGAAATCGACGAGCCGGCCGACGTCGGCGGTGATGATGCGGGTCGAGACGAATTTCATGAGCCCTCCTGGCTGCGGTGACGCGACCAGGGCATGCTACGAGGCACCTCCGACAGGCGGGGCGGCCCGACTAGACCGGGGTCCAGATTCCGTTGTTCCAAAATCCCCAGTTGCCCGGGCCGGTCGGGTTCCACATCAGTTTGGCCCCGGGCGCCCACGACGGCGGGGGCGGTGACGGCGGCGCCCATATCGGTGCCGGCCCCCACGGTCCCGCGCCCGTCGGGAAACTTTGGCCCGCCGGGCCCTGCCAGTCGTGGCACGTACCCCAGTCCCAGTCGTAAACGGTGCCCCAGCTCGGATCCCAGGCAGTGCCCGGGCACCAGTGCGAGGTCGGGGCCGCGTGTGCGACGCCGCCGGCCAGCGCGAGCGCGGACAACACCAAGGTGCCGCCCATCAAGCTTTGCCCCAACCGCCGGACGCACGACCTCACGCGTTCACCCATCCCTAGAGCATTTCCCCGGAGCGGAATCCAAGCAAGCCCCAAACTTTGCCCCGGCTAAGCCCAGTATGGTCGGGAGATGCCGCTGAGGTACGTGGACCCGCACAAGCGCCGGGGCCCGCTGTATCGGGCGAGCGTTCGTTTCGGACGTTCGCGGGCGGGGCAGTTCATGGCCCGCCACATCGCACGCCATACCGATCCATACCTGTTCCGCCTCACGGGAGGGCGGGTCAACATGGGCTCGATCATCAACGCGCCGCTCGTCACCACCGGCGCGAAGTCCGGCCAGAAGCGCGAGGTGCAACTCACCTACTTCCATGACGGTCCCGACGTCATCCTGCTGGCCTCCAACTTCGGCGGCACCAAACACCCGCAGTGGTACCACAACTTGAAGGCGCATCCGGACTGCGAATTCGGCGGCGAGCGCTTCACCGCGCGGCAGGTCACCGATCCCGACGAATACGCCCGTTTATTCGAATTGGCTAACCGGATCTACTCGGGATACGCCGAGTACCGGGACAAAGCGGCGCCCGCGGGCCGCGACATCCCGATCTTCCGGCTCAAGCCGCGCTGAATACGTTGTGCCCCTGGGCGTTACAGACGGAAGCCGTTTACGAGTGCAGCGTGTCGCCCTGCGCCCGGTAATAGTCGGCCTCCGGAACGACGGGTGTCGCGGCGGGCGTCTCGGTCCGGCCTGCCCGCGTCCGAGACGAGAACCGTGCGCCCCGGGCCGGTTTCACTGGAGCGAACCGCGCCATGCCGAGCTGGGGCGTGTCATCGTAAATCGCCTCCATGCCGCCGCTCATCAGATACGCCTCGTGCCAGAAGCCGGTGCCGCCGGAGTCTTTCAGGAACTGTTGCCACCACTGCCGATGCGGCTCCGAGCGAGTCCACCGCTCCAGGCTGTCCAGGTCGCGCCAGTACTGCCGCATGCCAAGATGCGGGGGAAGCAATGACCAGACGAGGTCTTCGTGCAACAAGAGGCCGTCGGGTTGCCGCTTCCACGACTGACGAATCTGGGGACCGAGGCCCAGCATCCGCAGCAGTCCGCGGGGCCGCCGCACCCTCATCCCGAGATACACCACCACCAGGTCGGGGTACTCGGTGAGATCCACCGTCTGCCGATCGACTGCCATCCCGACCTCCGGTCAAGCCCCCGAGACGCGTGATTCGACTGTCGCATCGTGCATGCGGAATGGCAACACGACGTCGTCGCCACTCACGTCCCCGACGTGAGATAGGCCGCGAGATTGGCCAACGACGACCGCAGTCCTTCAAGATGGTCTTCAGCGGAAATGCCCGGCGGGACATTGTCGGCGCGGATTTCAACACGGGTGCTGCCGGCGCTCAGCGCTGTGACCGCCCACGTCATGGTCATCGTACCCGCGAACGAGGGGTCGTCGGATTCGAAGTCGACGGCCTGCACGACCCGGTCGCCAGGCACGATCTCGACGAACCGACCATCCACGACATCAGAGTCGTCGCTTGACTTGCCGCCCGACGCGGGCGGCTCGGCATAGGTCAGCCTCATCCGGTAAGACCCGCCCGGGCGGGCGTCGAAATGATCGAACCTCCCGGACATCCCTTGCGGCGGAAGCCATTCGACGAGCGCCTGCGGTTCCACCAGCGCGGCATACACCTGATTCAGTGGGGCAGCGATCACCACCGAGGCGGTATCTGTTCGTCCCATGACGCCAGTGTTCCCGCTAGACGTTGAACCGGAATTCGACCACGTCGCCATCTGCCATGACGTAGTCCTTACCTTCCATCCGGACCTTGCCGGCCGCCTTGGCCGCCGCCATGGAGCCGGCGCCGATCAGGTCGTCGTAGGACACGATCTCGGCCTTGATGAAGCCCTTTTCGAAGTCGGTGTGGATCACCCCGGCCGCCTTCGGCGCGGTGTCGCCCTGGTGGATCACCCACGCCCGCGCCTCTTTTGGGCCCGCGGTGAGGAAGGTCTGCAGCTTAAGGGTGTGAAAGCCGGCGCGGGCCAGGGCGTCGAGCCCGCGCTCGGTCTGCCCGATGGACTCCAGCAGTTCGGCGGCCGACTCGTCGTCGAGCTCATTCAGCTCGGCCTCGATGGCCGCGTCCAGGAATACCGCGTCGGCGGGAGCCACCAGCTGGCGCAGCTCGGCGATCCGCGCCGCGTCGGTCAGCACCGCCTCGTCGGCGTTGAAGACGTACAGAAAAGGCTTGGTGGTCAACAGGTTCAGCTCGCGCAGCAGCGACGTGTCCGCCCCGGCGCCGAACAGCGTCTTGCCGGCGTTCAGCGTCTCCTGGGCGGCGACGGCCGCGTCGTACACCGGCCTGCGGTCCTTGCTGGTGCGGGCTTCCTTCTCCAGCCGCGGTACAGCGCGCTCCAGCGTCTGCATGTCGGCCAGGATCAGCTCGGTCTCGACGACCTCGATATCCGATCTGGGATCCACCTCACCGGCCACGTGGGTCACATCGTCGTCGGAGAACACCCGCACCACCTGGCAGATGGCGTCGCATTCGCGGATGTGGGCCAGGAACTTGTTGCCCAGGCCCGCCCCCTCGGACGCGCCTTTGACCAAGCCGGCGATGTCGACGAATGTCACAGGCGCCGGCACGATGCGCTCGGACCCGAACAGCTCGGCCAGTTTGTCCAGCCGCGGATCGGGCAGCGGAACGACGCCCTCGTTCGGTTCGATCGTGGCGAACGGATAGTTGGCCGCCACCACGTCGTTGCGGGTCAGCGCGTTGAACAGAGTCGATTTGCCGACATTCGGCAGACCCACGATTCCCAGGCTCAGGCTCACAGGGACCCAAGTCTAGGGGTCGGCGACCCCGCGGGTTGCCGTGGACCTTTCGAGCGCCTCCCAGCCTCCGGGGCGTGGCACGCCCGGGATCGCTACAAGGTATTTACGGGGCTTTCGCCCCATTGCCGGTACGGTCAACATGTGTCAGGACAGCGGGCAACCTCGACGGTGGAAGCCTCCCACCGGTCGATCCACCCAAATATCCCAGGTGTGCCGTGGTATGCCGCCCTGCTCCTCGCCGTCACCGCCACCGCGATCGGATACGGAATCGACTCCGGCCACAAGGAGCTGACGCACGTCTTCGCGGGCTTCTATATAGCCGGCTGCGTGGCGGCGGTGCTCGCGGTGCGCCAGGACGGGCTGTTCACCGCGATCATCCAGCCCCCGTTGATACTTTTCGTCGCGGTGCCCGGCGCGTACTGGCTGTTCCACGACGCCAAGGTCGGCCATCTCAAGGATCTGCTGATCAACTGCGGCTATCCGCTCATCGAGCGGTTCCCGCTGATGCTGGGAACCGCCGGGGTAGTGCTGCTGATCGGGCTGGTCAGATGGTATTTCGGCATGTCGCAGCGGCCGACCGCGGAGGCGCCCGCCCCGGACGACGCGCAATCCGCCGACTCCAAGTCCGTCCTCGGCGGCCTCGCCGCCAAATTGCAGGCGATTCTGCGTCCCGAATCCGGGGAGCACGACGCCGACGAGGCGGCGCCCGCCAAGGGGCGGCGCAGCCGCGGGGCCGGTTCCTCGGCGCGGGCCCGCCGGACGGCGCGCGGCGATCGGTCCACCACCCGCTCCGCCCGAACCCATTCCCGGCGCTCGCGGGAACCGCTGGATGAGACCGCCGAACCGGGCGAGCGGCGCAGCCGGAAGGGCTCGGCGGCCGCCAGGGACTACGACCCCGCAGAACCTCCCCGCCGGTCGCGCCGGCGCCCCCGGCCGGAGGCCGATCCGGACCCGCGTGGCCAGTCGACCCGTGAAGGCCGCCGGGAGCCGCGCACCCGGCGCAACCCCTACGAGCGGCCCTACGAGCCGCCTTACGAGCGGCCCGCACCGCGGAGCAGCCGTTTCGGGGATCCTTACGACCTGTCCGGAGAGCAGTTCGGCCGGTTCGACAGCTACGACCGGTATGAGCCGGCGCACGAGCCGAGGCGACGCCGCCCCACGCCGAACGGCAACGGCGGGACGCATCATCCCATCTCGCAGGTGCGCTACCGCGACGCGGGCGACGAGCCCGCGGCGGAGCGTCGCCCTGACCGCCGGAATCGCTCACGGGCGTATGGCCGGCCTCAGCGACCCCCGATGGAGTCCTGGGAATACGACGGCTGAGCGCCATCCGGCGCCCGACTACGTCAGAGCAGTGACCGGATCTCGCGCGGTAGGGCGAACACCAGGGTTTCCTGCGCCGTCGTAACGGGCTGCACCACGTCGTAGCCGTGATCGGCCAGCCGCTCCAGCACGCCGCGCACCAAGACCTCGGGGACCGACGCACCGGAGGTCACGCCCACGGTGGTCACCCCCTCCAGCCAAGCCGGGTCGATGTCGTCGGCCCAGTCGACCAGGTGGGCGGCCGCGGCGCCGCCGCCCAGCGCCACCTCGACCAGGCGCACCGAGTTCGACGAATTCCGCGACCCCACGACGATCACCAGCTGGCACTCCGGCGCCATCGCCTTGACGGCGACCTGCCGGTTCTGCGTCGCGTAACAAATGTCGTCGCTGGGCGGATCCTGCAGCTTCGGGAACCGCTGCCGCAGCCGGTCGACGATTTCCATCGTCTCGTCGACCGACAGCGTGGTCTGTGAGAGCCAGACCACCTTGTTCTCGTCGCGCACCGTCACGTTGTCGACGGCGGCCACCCCGTCCACCAGCTGCACGTGGTCGGGGGCTTCCCCAGAGGTGCCGATGACCTCCTCGTGACCCTCGTGGCCGATCAGCAGGATGTCGTAGTCATTGCGGGCGAATCGCCTGGCCTCGTTGTGCACCTTGGTCACCAGCGGGCACGTGGCGTCGATGGTGTGCAGGTTGCGTTCGGCGGCCGCGGCGTACACCGTCGGCGCGACCCCGTGCGCGGAGAACACCACGATGGACCCCTCGGGCACCTCGTCGGTCTCCTCGACGAACACGGCGCCGGCCTGCTCCAGCGTGTTCACCACGTGCCGGTTGTGCACGATCTCATGGCGCACATACACCGGGGCGCCGTGCTTTTCCAGCGCGCGTTCGACCGTCTCAACGGCCCGGTCAACGCCCGCGCAGTAACCACGCGGCTCGGCCAGAAGCACTCGCTTGCGGGCCGGATCGCTGGCTACCGAGCTGGACGCGCCGGGAATCCCCATGTCAACAGTCGGCGGCATGACACCAGGGTACGTTCTGCCGGCACGGGCTTGCCAGCTCGCGCCGGCGGGCTTGGAGTTAGCGGTCGCTTAAGGCAATCTTGGACCCATGGCTACTGCACCGTATGGAGTTCGGCTACTGGTCGGCGCGGCGACAGTCGCCGTCGAGGAGACCATGAAGCTGCCGAAAACCATCCTGATGTACCCCATGACCTTGGCCAGTCAGGCGGCGCACCTTGTGATGCGATTTCAGCAGAACCTCGCCGAGCTGGCGATCAAGGGCGACAGCACCCTGGAGAACATCTTTCCGCCGAAGGACGAGCAGCCGGAATGGGCGACCTTCGACGAGGACCTGCCCGACGCGGTCGAGGCGCCCGGCCCGGCCGAGGGCGGTGTCGCCGACGGCGATCGCCGCACCGAGGGACGGTTCGCGCTGTACTCGCTCGCCGACGCCGCGTCCGATGCCGCGCCCTTGAAACAGGGCAGGAAATCCTCGGACGCGCCGTCGGTTCCGCAACCGTCGGTCGTCGCCGAGCTGGACTACGCGACCCTGACGCTGGCGCAGCTGCGGGCCCGCCTGCAGTCCCTGAGCGTCGACGAACTCGAAGCCCTGCTGGCCTACGAGCAGGCCACGAAGGCCCGCGCGCCTTTTCAGACGCTGCTGGCCAACAGGATCACCCGCGCGAACGCGAAGTGACCCCGGCCGCACAGTCCGAACCGAACTCCGCCGAGAACCCGTTTCCGGTGCGCGCGGTGGCCATTCGCGTCGCGGGCTGGATCGACAAGCTCGGCACGGTATGGGTCGAGGGCCAACTCGCCCAGATCAGCGCCCGGGCCGACTCCAAGACGGTGTTCATGGTGTTGCGTGACCCGGCCGCCGACATGTCGCTGACCGTGACCTGTTCGCGCGACCTGGTGGCCAACGCACCGGTAAAGCTGGCCGAGGGCACGCAGGTGGTGGTCTGCGGCAAGCCCTCCTTCTACACCGGTCGCGGCACATTCTCGTTGCGGCTCAGCGAGATTCGCGCCGTCGGCGTCGGCGAGCTGCTGGCGCGCATCGATCGGCTGCGCCGGCTGTTGGACGCCGAAGGGCTCTTCGATCCCCGGCTCAAGCGGCCAATCCCCTTCCTGCCCAACATGATCGGCCTCATCACCGGGCGGGCTAGCGCCGCCGAGCGCGACGTGACGACGGTGGCCACCGGACGCTGGCCCGGCGTCCGGTTCGCGGTGCGCAACACCGCGGTGCAGGGCCCCAACGCGGTGGCGCAGATCGTCGAGGCGCTGTACGAACTCGACCGCCACGGCGAGGTCGACGTCATCGTGGTCGCCCGCGGCGGTGGCAGCGTGGAGGACCTGCTGCCGTTCTCGGACGAGACGCTGTGCCGCGCGATCGCGGCGTGCCGCACCCCGGTGATCAGCGCCGTCGGCCACGAACCCGACAACCCGCTGTGCGACCTGGTCGCCGACCTGCGTGCGGCCACCCCCACCGACGCGGCCAAGAAGGTGGTTCCCGACACCGCCGCCGAGCTCCGGCTGATCGACGACTTGCGCCGGCGCAGCGCGCAGGCGCTGCGCAGCTGGGTGTCTCGCGAACAACGCGCGCTCGCCCAGATCCGCAGCCGGCCGGTGCTCGCCGAACCGCTGACGGCACTGACGGCACGCGCCGAGGAGATCCACCGCGCCCGGTCGGCGATACGCCGCGACGTCACCCGGCTGGCCGCCGCCGAGACGGAGCGCGTCGGCCACCTCAGCGCGCGGCTGGCGACCCTGGGCCCCGCGGCCACGCTGGCCCGCGGCTACGCGGTGGTGCAGGCGGTCCCCGACTCCGGGCCCCCGGTGGTGCTGCGGTCGGTCTCCGGCGCGCCGGCGGGCAGCCGGCTGCGGGTGCGGGTTGCCGACGGCGCGATCGCCGCGGTGAGCGAAGGGCAGACCGATGACCGCTGAAGAGGAGCATTCAATTACACCTATTAGTCAACTCGGCTACGAGGCGTGCCGGGATGAACTGATCGAGGTCGTGCGCCTCCTGGAGCAGGGCGGCCTGGACCTGGATGCATCGCTGAAGTTGTGGGAAAGAGGCGAAGAGCTGGCGAAGCGTTGCGAAGAGCATTTAGCTGGGGCTCGCAAGCGCATCGAGGATGCACTGGCGGCCAGCCAGGCGGAAGACGCCTGAATTGGGCCACTCTAGGGAAGCCGAGACGATGATCTTGTTCGAAATTGGAACACGTTTCAGTTATGCTTCGGGCCATGGCTGATCCGACACTGACCACCGAACTCGGCCGCGTCCTGGTAACCGGCGGCTCCGGCTTCGTCGGCGCCAACCTGGTCACCACCCTCCTGGACCGCGGATACCGGGTGCGTTCGTTCGACCGCGCGCCGTCGCCGCTTCCGGAGCACCCGCAACTGGAGGTGCTCGAGGGCGACATCACCGACACCGCCGTCTGCGCCCAGGCGGTGGACGGTATCGACACCGTCTTTCACACCGCGGCCATCATCGAGCTGATGGGCGGCGCGTCGGTGACCGACGCGTACCGGCAGCGCAGCTTCGCCGTGAACGTCGGCGGCACCGAGAACCTGGTGCACGCCGGACAGGCGGCGGGCGTGAAGCGATTCGTCTATACGTCGTCCAACAGCGTCGTGATGGGCGGCCAGAACATTCCCGGCGGCGACGAGACGCTGCCCTACACCACCCGGTTCAACGACCTCTACACCGAGACAAAGGTGGTCGCGGAGCGGTTCGTGCTGTCGCAGAACGACATTGGCGGCATGCTCACGTGTGCGATTCGCCCCAGCGGGATCTGGGGGCGCGGCGACCAGACGATGTTCCGCAAACTTTTCGAAAGCGTGATCGCCGGCCACGTCAAGGTGCTTATCGGCCGCAAATCGGCCCGCCTGGATAACTCCTACGTGCACAACCTGATTCACGGTTTCATCCTGGCCGCCCAGCACCTGGTCCCCGGCGGCACGGCACCGGGTCAGGCGTATTTCATCAACGACGGCGAACCGATCAACATGTTCGAGTTCGCCCGGCCGGTGGTCGAGGCGTGCGGCGCCAATTGGCCCCGCGTGCGGGTGAACGGCCCGATGGTGCGCGTGGCGATGACCGGTTGGCAGCGGCTGCATTTCCGCTTCGGCATCCCGGCGCCGCTGCTCGAGCCGCTGGCCGTCGAGCGGCTTTATCTGGACAACTACTTCTCGATCGCCAAGGCGCGCCGTGACCTCGGCTATGAACCCCTGTTCACCACCGAACAGCAGGGCGATCGCGGTCAGGATCGCCAGGGCGCGCTTTTGGTTGAGCGTGAATTCGGTATTCATGCCACCGGGCCGCCCTCCGCGTCGTCGCCGCTGAGGGAACTCTAGCCCCGGCGCGGTGGTTTCGTCAGCGACCGCGCAAGCGAACTCACTGCCCCCCGCCGACCGCCGGTTTCGGGGACCCAACGTCCGCTTGGCTTTTCATGCGCTGGAACATGTCGACGTAGTACGGGAGGCATTGCGACATCGCCTGTTCGGTGGTGAACAGGGGTTCATAGCCGAGGTCACGGCGCGCCTTGGCGATCGAGAAGTAGTTGTCCAGATAAA
>NZ_LZJA01000162.1:0-3664 GCF_001666785.1 Mycobacterium sp. E3305
TTCCCGAGGACGTGGCGGAGGTGCCCGAGGGGACCGAGCTGCAGGTCTGGGACCTGACCTAACCCGCCGGGGTGGCGACCTGCCGATGGAAATCGTCGGCCCGGTCGAACGCGGCGGCGCAGCGGATGGCGACCGCGACGACCGACATCAGCACCGGGATCGTGACCAGGGCCGCCGCCAGCCCGACGCGGTCGGCCAGGTGACCGATCAGCGGCGGCCCCAGCAGGTAACCCAGCCAGCCCGTCGCGGCGACGATCGCGATGGCCGAGCCCGCGCCGCCCGCGCCGTAGGCGGCGCTGAACGCGGTCGGCACCAGCAGCGCCACCCCGACGCCCAGGGCGGCGAAACCGGCCACGGCGACAACGGGATTGGCGGCCGCCAGCGCCACCCCCAGGCCCGCAGCGCCGAACAGCGCGAGCGCCGGCAGCAACCGGCGGGCCGAGAGCCGCGAGTGCAGGCGTATCGCGCCGAGCCGGGTCAGAACCATCGTCAGCGTGTAGGCCGTATAGCTCAGCGCGGCGACCCCCGGCCCGGCGCCGACGACGTTGCGCAGGTAGTTGGCCGACCAGTCGGTGGCGGCGCCCTCGCACAGGAAGGACACGAAGGCCACCGCCGCCAGGATCGCCACCGTCGGTGTCAGCCAGCCCCGCCCGGACCGCTCCCGCGGCGACGCCGCCGCGGGGTCCGGGATCAGCCCGCGCGCCAGCGCACCGACGACGATCAGGGCGACGAGCCCGACGGCGGCCAGCTGGGGCGTCAGCCCGACGCCGGCGCCGACGCACGCCGCGCCGATCAGGGCGCCCAGCAGTGCGCCGAGGCTCCACATGCCGTGGAAGCGCGCCATGATCGGTGCGCGCGCCAGGCGCTCGACCGTGCCGGCCTGGGTGTTCATCGCGACGTCCAGCCCGCCCTGGAACATCCCCCACAGCGCCAGCGCCGCAAACAGCGCCGGCCCGGAGCGGGCCAGCCCGACGGTCGTCCCCGCGAGGGCGTAGCCGGCGGCGGTCACGGGGATCAGCCGGTGGCTGCCCCACCGCGGCAGCGCCCAGTGGCTGGCCACGGTGGCCAGCACAGACCCCAGCGGCGCACCGAACAGCGCCGTCCCCAGCGCCGCGTCGGACAGGCCGAGCCCGGCCTTGACCGCCGGGATGTGGGCGGCCCACGACGAGAACCCCACGGCGTGGGCGATGAACACGGCGGTGACGGCGATCTTCGCCCGGCGCAGCCGCGGGTCATTCGGATGCATGTCGAAGGTGGGCGTTCCCCCTGCGGGCCCGAACCAACCGGCCGCGGCTTTCGTAAGATGGCCGCGTGGCACGACGCCCCCGCCCTGTCGGCCCTACGGCCGAGGATCCAACGTTCAGCCCGCAGCACGCGTTGGAGCTGGTGCGCTCGACCGTTCCGCCGGTCCACCCGGCGGGCCGGCCGTTCATCGCCGGCGGCCTGGCGCTGGCGCTGGCCGGCCGCAGGCACCGGTGGATCCGACGGGCCGGCCTGCTGGCGGCGGGCGCCTGCGCCGGATTCTTCCGCCACCCACCCCGGGTACCGCCGACCCGGCCGGGTGCGATCGTCGCACCCGCCGATGGGTTGGTGTGCGTGATCGACGCCGCCGCCCCGCCGGCCGAACTCGGCATGGGCGACGCGCCGCTGCCCCGGGTCAGCATCTTCCTGTCGCTGCTGGACGCCCACGTGCAGCGGGCGCCGGTGAGCGGTGAGGTGATCGCCATGCAGCACCGGCCCGGCCGGTTCGGGTCGGCCGATCTGGCCGCGGCCAGCACCGAGAACGAGCGCACCAGCCTGCGGATCCGGACGCCGACCGGCGCGGAGGTGGTGGCCGTGCAGGTCGCCGGGCTGCTGGCGCGGCGCATCATCTGCGACGCGCGCGTCGGCGACAAGCTGACGATCGGCGACACCTACGGCCTGATCCGGTTCGGCTCCCGGCTCGACACCTATCTGCCGGCGGGCGCCGAGCCGCTTGTCCGCGAGGGTCAGCGCGCGATCGCCGGCGAAACCGTGCTGGCCGAGCTGCCATGATCAGCAAGCCGCGCGGCAGGCCGTCGGTCAACCTGCAGATCCTGCCCAGCGCGATGACGGTGCTGTCGATCTGCGCGGGCCTGACCTCGATCCGGTTCGCCCTCGAGCACCAGCCCAAGGCCGCGATGGCGCTGATCGCCGCGGCGGCCATCCTGGACGGGCTCGACGGCCGGGTGGCCCGCATCCTGGACGCCCAGTCGCGCATGGGCGAGGAGATCGACTCGCTGGCCGACGCGGTGAACTTCGGTGTGACGCCGGCGATCGTGCTCTACGTGACGATGCTGACGAAGTCGCCGGCCGGCTGGGTGGTGATCCTGCTCTACGCCGTGTGCGTCGTGCTGCGGCTGGCGCGGTACAACGCGCTGCAGAGCGACGGGAGCCAGCCCGCCTACACCCACGAGTTCTTCGTCGGCATGCCCGCGCCGGCGGGCGCGGTGTCGATGATCGGGCTGATCGGGCTCAAGCTGCAGTTCGGCGAGGGCTGGTGGACCTCGACGGCGTTCCTGTGCATCTGGATCACCGGGACGTCGATGCTGATGATCAGCAAGATCCCGATGCGCAAGATGCACGCCGCGGCGGTGCCCCCCAGCTGGGCGGCGCCGCTGCTGGCGCTGCTGGCCATCTGCGCGGCCGCGGCGGTGCTGGCCCCCTACGTGCTGATCTGGGTCATCATCATCGCCTACCTCTGCCACGTCCCGTTCGCGATCCGCAACCAGCGTTGGCTGGCCGCGCACCCCGAGGCGTGGGCCGACGAGCCCAAGCAGCGCCGCGCCGCGCGGCGCGCGATCCGCCGGGCGCAGCCGCATCGCCGGTCGATGGCGCGGCTCGGGCTGCGCAAGCCGGGTGGGCGCCTGCCATGAGCCGGCCGGGCGAGGATGCGGCCCGTCAGCTCACGCTCACCGCGCGGTTGAACACCTCCGCCGTCGACTCGCGCCGCGGTGTCGTCCGGCTGCACCCGAGCGTGGTTGCCGCGCTTGGCATTCGGGAGTGGGACGCGGTGGCGCTGACGGGCTCGCGGACCACGGCGGCGGTGGCGGGCCTGGCCGGGCCGGACACCCCGGTCGGCACCGCGCTGCTCGACGACGTGACGCTGTCCAACGCCGGGCTGCGTGAGGGCACCGCCGTGATCGTCGGCGCGGTCACCGTCTACGGCGCCCGGTCGGTGACGCTGTCCGGCTCGTCGCTGGCCAGCCAGTCCATTTCGCCGGTGACCCTGCGACAGGCCCTGCTCGGCAAGGTGCTGACCGTCGGCGACGCCGTGTCGCTCCTGCCCCGCGATCTGGGCCCGGGCTTCTCGACGGCGGCCGCCACCCGCGCGCTGGCGGCCTCGGTGGGCATCAGTTGGACCTCGGAGCTGCTGACCGTCACCGGCGTGGACCCGCTCGGCCCGGTCAGCGTGCAGCCCAACTCGCTGGTCACCTGGGGCGAGGGCGTGCCGGCCGGCGGCCCGGCCGTGTCCACCGAGCTGGTCGACGTGGCCAGCCCCGAAACGGTCCTCGAGGAACTCAAGGGCTCACAGCCGCAGGCCGCCAAGCTCATCGAATGGCTCAAGCTCGCGCTCGACGAGCCGCACCTGCTCAAGACCCTGGGCGCCGGCGCCAACCTGGGCGTGCTGGTGTCCGGCCCGGCC
>NZ_LZJA01000163.1:0-11741 GCF_001666785.1 Mycobacterium sp. E3305
CGCGGTGGACAGGGCGCCGCTTTCCAGCTTCGTCTGATTGTTGCGCAGGGCCTCGATCGCGGCGTTGCCGGCGTTGTCGATTTGTTCGCGGCGCAGGTGCGCCGGCCCGTGGATCAGCCACCGCCGGGTTGACTCGATGCTGCGGGTGACCTGGTCGGTCAGGCCCGGCAGACCGTCGACGAATTGGTTGACGACGAACGCCAGGATGCCGCCCAGGATGGAGAAGCCGCCGAGCAACACCAGGGCCACCGCGCCGCCGCGGGGCAGGCCGCGGCGGTCGAGCCAGTCGACGACCGGCAGCAACAGCGCGCTGAGCAGCAGCGCCACCAGGACCGGGACGACGATCACCTCGAGCTTCTTCACCACCCACAGCAGCGCGACCAGCGCGAGGAGGATGACCAGCAAACGCCAGGCCCAGGCTGCGGTCTTGCGGACGATGGGTTCGACCGAAGCGTCGTCGGTGTTTGCCGGCATGGGGTGAGCCTATCCGGCGCGGGGCACCGCCAAACGTGCGCGCGGCGCCGGCGCGCGGCCGCGTCGGCACGATCCGGTTACGACGGCGACACGGTCGGCGCCGCGCGGCGATGCCCGCGCCACCTGCACCGTTACCCTAAATCACGTGCCGCACGACGCACCCGCCCGCAATCTCGACTTCCCGCGCGAAGAGGCCCCGCGCGGGAAGTACTGGTGGGTGCGCTGGCTGATCCTCGGGATCGTCGCGGTCGTGCTTGCCGTGGAGGTCGCGCTGGGCTGGCATCAGCTGGCCAAGGCCTGGATGAGCCTGTACGAGGCGAACTGGTGGTGGCTGTTGGCGTCGGTGGTGGCGTCGGCCGCGTCGATGCACAGCTTCGCGCAGATCCAGCGCACGCTGCTGCGCTCGGCCGGCGTGCACGTCAAACAGTTGCGGTCGGAGGCCGCCGTCTACGCCGCCAACTCGCTGAGCACCACGCTGCCCGGGGGCCCGGTGTTGTCGGCGACGTTTTTGCTTCGGCAGCAACGGATTTGGGGCGCCTCGACAGTGGTGGCGTCGTGGCAGCTGGTGATGGCGGGCGTCCTGCAGGCCGTCGGGCTGGCGCTGCTTGGGCTGGGCGGGGCCTTCTTCCTCGGCGCGAAGAACAACCCGTTCTCGTTGCTGTTCACCCTCGGCGGCTTCGTGGCGTTGCTGCTGCTCGCCCAGGCCGTCGCGTCGCGGCCGGAGCTGATCGACGGGATCGGCTGCCGGGTGTTGTCGTGGGTCAACTCCGTTCGCGGCAGGCCCGCGGACACCGGCCTGGCCAAGTGGCGCGAGACGCTGGCGCAGCTGGAGTCGGTGAGCCTGGGCCGGCGCGACATGGGGGTGGCGTTCGGCTGGTCGATGTTCAACTGGGTCGCCGACGTGGCCTGTCTCGGGTTCGCGGCCTACGCCGCAGGCGATCACGCCTCGGTCGCCGGGCTGACGGTGGCCTACGCCGCCGCGCGGGCCGTCGGCACCATCCCGCTGATGCCCGGCGGCCTCCTGGTCGTTGAGGCGGTGCTGGTGCCGGGTCTGGTGTCCAGCGGCATGTCGCTGCCCAACGCCATCTCGGCCATGCTGATCTACCGGCTGATCAGCTGGTTGCTCATCTCCGCCATCGGCTGGGTGGTGTTCTTCTTCGTGTTCCGGACCGAGAACGTCGCGGTGCCGGACGACGAGGAGGCGACGCCGAAACCCGCGCCCGGAGCGCCGCAGGACCCGGCCGCCGACGATCCGACCGAGACCGCCCTGCAGGGCCCGCTACCGCCCGACCGGAGCCCTGAAACCGGGAGCTAGCCGGCGGTGTTGCCGCGCGGCGGCCCCGACAACGGATTGGCCGCCGCCGGCGGGACCGGCCCGGTGGCCGCCGGGTTGCCGCCCAGCGGCAGCGCGCCCGCCGCGTTGCCAGGCAGCGCGGGCAGCCCACCGGCCGCGCCCTGCGCCTGCTGCATCATGCCCATCGCCTGGGTGGGCGAGATCGGCAGCTTGCACTGCAGCGACAGGTTGGTCAACGGCTGGGCGATGGACGTCATGTCGCCGGCGACCTTCGGGTTGGCCTCGAAGTAGGACTTCAGGCCGGTCATCGACTGGGGTCCCGCCTGCTGCTGCAGCATGGAGGTCATCGTCTGGTTCGTCTCCGGGTGCGAGTCCAGGTAGTCGCCCATCGACTTGGAGACCGAACCGATCGTGCGGGCGACCTCACTGGCCGAGCAGGGGTCGCTGGCGCCCGTCGCCGGTGGCCCAGCCAGGACGGCCAGGGCGGCGCACGGCACGGTGGTGGCGATCAGCCCGGCCACGATCTTGCGGCGCATCTTGCGGGGCCCGGTCGCGGTGCCTCTGGTCATCGAAACTCCTTACGATTTGCGGCGTCACGCGCAGCACCGACGCCCGCAAACGGCTGCTGTGGACGGCCTCGTCGAATCGCGGAGTTCCCCGGGGCCCCGCCGGCCACCCGACATCCTGCCATCGCCGGCGTGCGCCCTGCCAGCGCGCGTGCACCCGTGTGAGGAAAATCCCGCCGGTAACCGGTTCACAACGACTTGGCAGCGTCTTGGCAACAAGCCCGTCGTTGCAGCTCAGGAACCAGAAAGCTGACATCATCCACAGGCCGCTGCGGTATTCTCGCCAGCACGCGTTAAGCGAAACACGGGGAGTGAAGAAATCCAGCAGTTAATGATGCGCCTCAGCCGCAGCCTGCGTAAGTACCGCTGGTTGGTCTTCACGGGCTGGTTGCTGGCGTTGGTTCCGGCGGTCTATCTGGCCTTGACGCAGTCGGGGAACCTGACCGGCGGCGGCTTCGAGGTGGCCGGTTCGCAGTCGCTGCTCGTCCACGACCAGCTCGAGGAGCTGTACCACGACCAGGGGTCGTCCTCGCTCGCCCTGGTCGCGGCGCCCCGCCCGGACGCCAGCTACGCCGACATCAACGACGCCGTCGCGCTGCTGAGGCGCACCGCCGCCGAGGTGCCCGGCGTCTCGGAGGTGCCCAACCCCACCCAGCGGCCGCCGCAACCCGACCGGCCGTACGTGTTGTCGCTGCGGCTGGATTCCCGCAACACCAGCGACGTCGCCAAGCGGTTGCGCACCAAGGTCGGGGTCAAGGGCGATCAGGCCGGCCAGACCGCGGACGGCCGGGTGCGCCTGTACGTGATCGGGCAGGGTGCGTTGTCGGCCGCCGCGGCGCAGAACACCAAGCACGACATCGCCGCCGCGGAGCGCTGGAACCTGCCGGTGATCCTGATCGTCCTGCTCGCCGTCTTCGGTTCGCTCGCCGCCGCGGCGATCCCCCTGGCCCTCGGCATCTGCACGGTCGTGGTCACCATGGGCCTGGTCTACCTGCTGTCGGCCTACACGACCATGTCGGTGTTCGTGACCTCGACGGTGTCGATGTTCGGGATCGCGCTCGCCGTCGACTATTCGCTGTTCATCCTGATGCGCTTCCGCGAGGAGCTGCGCTCCGGCCGCGAGCCGAAGGAGGCGGTCGACGCGGCGATGGCGACCTCCGGGCTGGCCGTGGTGCTGTCCGGGATGACGGTCGTCGCCTCGCTCACCGGTATCTACGTGATCAACACGCCGGCGCTGAAGTCGATGGCGACCGGAGCGATCCTGGCCGTCGCGGTCGCGATGTTGACGTCGACCACGCTCACCCCGGCGGCGCTGGCGACCTTCGGCCGGTCGGCCGCCAAGCGGTCGGCGTTCCTGCATTGGTCGCGCGGACCGGAGGGCGGCCAATCGCGGTTCTGGAACCGCTGGATCGGCTGGGTCATGCGGCGGCCGTGGATGTCGGCGCTGGGGGCGTCGCTGGTCCTGCTCGTCATGGCCGCGCCGGCGTCGTCGATGGTGCTCGGCAACAGCCTGCTGCGCCAGTTCGACTCCTCGCACGAGATCCGCGCCGGCGTGGGCGCGGCGGCCGAGGCGCTCGGCCCCGGCGCGCTCGGCCCGATCCGGGTGCTGATCACCTTCCCCGACGGCGGTGCCGCCTCACCCGAGCACGGACAGACCATCGCCGCAATCCGGCAGCGCATGACGCAGGCGCCCAACATCGTGTCCGTCGCGCCGCCGCAATTCGCCGAGGACAACGGCAGCGCCCTGCTCTCCGCGGTGTTGACGGTCGACCCCGAGGACATGCGCGCCCGCGAGACCGTCGGCTGGATGCGCGCGCAGCTGCCCAAGGTGCCCGACCGGGGAACCGCCCGCGTGGATGTCGGCGGCCCGACCGCGCTGATCAAGGACTTCGACGACCAGGTGTCCAAGACCGAGCCGTTGGTGCTGGCCATCGTCGCGCTGATCGCGTTCGTGATGCTGCTCGTGTCGGTCCACTCGGTGTTCCTGGCGCTCAAGGGCGTGCTGATGACCCTGCTGTCGGTCGCCGCGGCGTACGGCAGCCTGGTGATGGTGTTCCAGTGGGGCTGGCTGAAGGACCTCGGCTTCGCCCAGATCAGCTCGATCGACAGCACGGTCCCCCCGCTGGTCCTCGCGATGACCTTCGGGCTGTCGATGGACTACGAGATCTTCCTGCTGACCCGCATCCGCGAACGCTTCCTGCACTCCGGGAACACCCGCGACGCGGTGGCGTACGGCGTGAGCACCAGCGCCCGCACCATCACCAGCGCGGCCCTGATCATGATCGCGGTCTTCATCGGCTTCGCGTTCGCCGGCATGCCGCTGGTCGCCGAGATCGGCGTCGCCTGCGCGGTGGCGATCGCGGTGGACGCCACGGTGGTGCGGCTCGTGCTGGTGCCGGCGCTGATGGCCATGTTCGCCCAGTGGAACTGGTGGATCCCGCCGTGGCTGTCCCGGGTGCTGCCGTCGGTCGACTTCGACCGGCCCCTGCCGGAGGTCGATCTGGGCGACGTGGTGGTCATCCCCGACGACATCTCGGCGCTGACGGCGCCGAACGCCGACCTGCGGATGGTGCTCAAGTCGGCGGCCAAGCTCAAGCACCTGGCGCCCGACGCCATCTGCGTGACCGACCCGCTGGCCTTCACCGGTTGCGGACGCAACGGCAAGGAAAGGCCGGGCGCCCAGCCGGAGGGAGCCGACACCGAGCGCGGCCGGGACCCCGGTCAGATCCCCCACCAGGTCGACATCGACGACGAGAGGGCGGGTGTCGCGGCCGGCGCTGCCGACCGGAAGAACGGCAGCAACGGCCACACCAACGGCTCCTCGGGGACCAAGAAACTGGTCGGCGGGCTGACCTCGCGCAACGGCATCGCCAAGGCGATCGTCGGGGCGGACCGGCCCGTCCACCCGGTCACCCTGTGGCGGGGGCGGCTCTCCGTCGCCATCGACGCGCTGGAGAGCGAGACCGAGGCCGCCGACCGGGCCGTCTACGAGCGCCGCTGCCCGGTCGAAACCACCCACGTGCAGCTGCCCACCGGCGACCGGCTGCTGGTCCCGACCGGCGCCGAGACGCTGCGCCTCAAGGGCTACCTCATCATGAGCCGTAACAGCCAACGCGATTACGCCGACTTTGCCGATATGGTTGAAACGTTGGAGCCCGAGACCGCCGCTGTGGTGCTGGCCGGCATGGACAGGTACTACTGTTGTCAGTCGCCCAGGCGGCAATGGATCGCCACCCAGTTGGTCCGTCGACTCGCTGATCCGGATCCCTGTGATTTCAACGACGAGCAGGGGTCGGAGACCGACGCCCGCTCGGACTGGGAGGAGATCAGGCAGCGCTGCCTCTCGGTGGCCGTCGCGATGCTGGAGGAGGCGAGGTGACGTTGGCACCTGACCGACGCCCCGCACCGCCCCACCGGCCGGCGACCGAGCCGCGCAGGCGTGACGCCGCGCCCGCCCCGGACCCCGACCAGCCGGTGGAGTTCTGGCCCACCTCCGCCATCCGCGCTGCGCTGCAGGGCGGCGACATCGCCACCTGGAAGCGGATCGCCGCGGCGTTGAAGCGCGACCCGTACGGCCGCACCGCCCGCCAGGTCGAAGAGGTGCTCGAAGGCACCCGGCCCTACGGCATCTCCAAGGCGCTGTGGGAGGTGCTCGAACGCGCCCGCACCCACCTGGAAGCCAACGAACGCGCCGAGGTGGCCCGCCACGTCGGACTGCTCATCGACCGCTCCGGCCTGGCGCAGCAGGAATTCGCCTCGCGCATCGGCGTGACCGCCGCGGAGCTCGCCGCCTACCTGGACGGCAGCACCAGCCCGTCGGCCGCCCTGATGATCCGGATGCGCCGGCTCTCGGACCGGTTCGTCAAGGTGAAGTCGACGCGCTCGGCAGACTCCAACTGATCACCTGATCGGCAGCACGTCCGACACCAGCCAGGCGTCGCCGTGCTTGGTCAGCGCCACGCGCAGCGCGGGCGCCGACTGGCTGGGCTGTTGGCCCGGCGCGTTCTGGGTGACCCGCAGGATCACCGCGACGCTGGCCGCCGACGGCCCCAGCGCCTCGACCCCGGCCGCCAGCGTGGCGGCCTGCGCGGTCACATTGTGCTGGGCCAGTTCGGAGCTGGACTTCGTGTACTGCTCCTTGAAGGCGGCTGCGTGCTCGGGGACGATCAGCGCCGTCGCCCGGTCGATGGAGCTGTCCGGGGCGCCCGGGGTGAACGACGCCATCGCCTCCGCCATCCCGGTGGCGACCCGGACCACGTCGCGGGAGTCGTCCTTGAAGACGCGGTCCGACCGCGTCCAGTGCGTGTAACCGGTGACCACCGCGGCCACCAGTGCGGCCGTGCACAGGAAGACGACGGCCAACCGCAGCCCCGGCGCGTCGTCGTCGGTGCCGACGCTGACCGAATCCCGCCGCAGCAGCCAGAAATTGACCAAGACGCCCTCGACGATCAGCAGCACGAGCACCGAGCACGCCGAGACCCACCACAGCGGCCAGCCCAGGACCAGCCCGATCGCCAGCAACGCCGCCACCGCGGCCAGCGGCGCCAGGATGTCGAACGCGAGCAGGCGCAGGAGGTTTCTCATCGGATCGATTCCAGCCCCGAGATCATCAGCTTGCCGTCGACGTTGACCACGTCGAGGCGCAGATTCCAGTGCACCGTCTGCGGTTTGGCGCCGGCGTTCTCGCTGACGGAGGTCGCGACCAGCATCACCGCGTCCAA
This sequence comes from Mycobacterium sp. E3305, assembly GCF_001666785.1. Lineage (NCBI taxonomy): Bacteria > Bacillati > Actinomycetota > Actinomycetes > Mycobacteriales > Mycobacteriaceae > Mycobacterium > Mycobacterium sp. E3305. The sequence continues at coordinate 7,056 of NZ_LZJA01000163.1, forward strand.
CCGGCTGGCGAACGGCGGCAGCTTGGTGGTCACCACCGGCCGGGACGTACCGGGCTGGGTGTCCAGGTCACGGTGCACGGTCTCGACGGCCACCGCGTCGATTCGCCCGGCGCTCTTGGACTGCAGCTTCTCCACCACCTGCCGGTAGGGCTGCATGGCGGCGTCGAAGTCGGTATTGAGTTCGCCGACCGTGCCGTCGTGCAGCCGTTGCAGGCTGCCGTCGACGTTGCCGCTGTTCATGTTGATCAGCACCCCGGTCCACTCGGCGGCGGTCTGCATGACGCGGGACAGGTAGCGGCGTTCGCCCGTGTCGTCGCGGTGCCCCGACCACAGGAAGAACCCGAACACGATCGCCGCCACCGACAGCACACCGAGGACGGCCGACGCGATGCCGTACGCGGAGAACATCGGGCCGCCTGCGGCGTCGTCGTCACGGAATTCCTCGGCGTCGGCGTCCTCCGCCTCCGCGACTTGCTCGTTGGTTGGCTCGGTTCGCTGGCCGTCGGACATGGCCCGATCGTCGCACCCGACAAAGATGGAAGGATGGCGGGGTGACTGTAGAGGCCATCCGCTCGGGCATCGACCTGAGCCACGTCGACGCCGACACCCGCCCCCAAGACGACCTGTTCGGACACGTCAACGGCCGCTGGCTGGCCGAATACGACATACCGGCGGACCGTGCGACCGACGGCGCGTTCCGGCACCTGTTCGACCGTGCCGAGGAGCAGGTGCGCGATCTGATCGTCGAGGCCAGCGAGACCGGCGCCGCCGCGGGCACCGACCAACAACGCATCGGCGACCTGTACGCCAGCTTCCTCGACGAGGCGGCCATCGAGCGGCGCGGCCTGCAACCCCTGCTCGACGAGCTGGCCACGATCGACGACGCCGCGGACGCGGACGCGTTGGCGGCGGCGGTGGGCGCGCTGCAGCGCACCGGGGTGGGCGGCGGCCTCGCGATGTACATCGACACCGACGCCAAGAATTCCGCCCGGTACCTCGTGCACGTCACCCAGTCCGGCATCGGGCTGCCCGACGAGTCCTATTTCCGCGAAGAGCGGCACGCCGAGGTACTCGCGGCCTACCCGGGGCACATCGCCCGGATGTTCGCCCTGGTGTACGGCGGCGCCGCGGAAACGCACGCCGAGACGGCGGCCCGAATCGTGGCGCTGGAAACCAAGCTGGCCGCCGCGCACTGGGACGTGGTCAAGCGACGCGACGCAGAGCTCTCCTACAACCTGCGGACCTTCGCGGACCTGCAGGCCGAGGGCAAGGGCTTCGACTGGGTCGGCTGGGCGACCGCGCTCGGCGGCACACCGGAGGCGTTCGCGGAAGTCATTGTGCGGCAACCGGATTACCTCACCGCATTCGCCGACCTGTGGGCGACCGGCGACCTGGAGGACTGGAAGCGTTGGGCGCGTTGGCGGTTGATCCGCGCGCGGGCGTCCTGGCTGACCGACGAGCTGGTCGCCGCGGACTTCGACTTCTATGGCCGGCTGCTCACCGGCGCCGAGCAGATCCGGGAACGCTGGAAGCGGGCCGTGTCACTGGTGGAGAACCTGATGGGCGATTCCGTCGGAAAGATCTATGTGGAGCGGTATTTCCCGCCCGGGGCCAAGGCGCGCATAGACGCGCTGGTGGACAACCTCAAGGCGGCCTATCGGCTGTCCATCAACGAGCTGGATTGGATGACGCCGCAGACCCGGGAGCGGGCGCTGGCCAAGCTGGACAAGTTCGTCGCCAAGGTCGGCTACCCGGCGAAGTGGCGGGACTACTCCGCGCTGGTGATCGACCGCGACGACCTGTACGGCAACTTTCGGCGCGGCTATGCGGTCAACCACGACCGCGAACTGGCCAAGCTGGGCGGTCCGGTCGACAAGGACGAGTGGTTCATGACCCCGCAGACGGTCAACGCCTACTACAACCCGGGGATGAACGAAATCGTCTTTCCCGCAGCCATTTTGCAGCCGCCGTTCTTCGACCCCGAGGCCGACGACGCCGCCAACTACGGCGGGATCGGCTCGGTGATCGGGCACGAGATCGGGCATGGCTTCGACGACCAGGGCGCCAAGTACGACGGCGACGGCAACCTGGTGGATTGGTGGACCGACGCCGATCGCGCCGAATTCGGCGCCCGCACCAAGGCCCTGATCGAGCAGTACGAGGCGTACACGCCGCGCGGGTTGGACGCCGGTCACCACGTCAACGGCGCGTTCACCGTCGGGGAGAACATCGGTGACCTGGGCGGGTTGTCGATCGCCCTGCTGGCCTATCAGCTGTCGCTGGACGGCCAGGACGCACCCGTCATCGACGGCCTCACCGGCGTGCAGCGGGTGTTCTACGGCTGGGCGCAGGTGTGGCGCACCAAATCCCGCCCGGCGGAAGCGATCCGGCGGTTGGCCACCGATCCGCACTCACCGCCGGAGTTCCGCTGCAACGGCGTCATCCGCAACATGGACGCCTTCTACGAGGCGTTCGACGTCGCCGAGGACGACGCGCTGTTCCTGGAGCCGCAGCGGCGGGTCAGGATCTGGAACTGACGGGCACGCCGACCGCTTCGATCCGGGCGGGCACGTGCTTGTGCCACGGCGTGCCCGCGTAGGGATCGCGCCATTCCGTCGAGGTGAGCGCGTTCGGGGCGACGCCCGGTGTCACGGTCTGCCCGTCGCCGTCGACGTAGTCGAGCCCAAAACCGTTGGGCAGGGCCGCATGCCCGGCCAGCATGGTCTCGGTGATCTCGACGGTGGCCTCGGCGCTGCCGGCCGCGGTGCTGATGCGGGCGCGACATCCGTCGGCGAGCCCGAGGGTTTGGGCGTCCTCGACGCTGACTCGCAGCGCCCCGTCGGCGTCGCGTTTGCGCCAGGAGGGGTCGCGGAAGATGTCGTTGGCGGTGTAGGCGCGGCGCTCGCCCACCGACAGCACGATCGGGAACTCCGGTGTGGTGAGCCGCGGTGGCGCCTGGGCCAGGGCCGCCAAATCGGTGAGCATTTCCGGGATTTCCAGCGCGATCTTGTGATCGGCGTGGCTGATCAACGCGAAATCGTCCTCGTAGTTGTGGACGGTGAACGTCACCCCGGACGGGGTGTCGAGGATCGCGTCGAACAGCGCGTTGCCGTCGGCGTGGCCGGCGCGGCGCACCGCGTCGGGATAGGTCAGCGCGGCCTTCTGGGCGAGCCCCCACAGGGCGGCCGCGCCGCGCAGGCCGTCGGGCAGCGTGGGCCCGAGCGTCTCGTAGAGGACATAGGGCAGCAGCTTCGCGACCGTCGGGTTCGCGGTCGCGGTGAGGAACGCCTCGGTGTAGGCCCGCCGGCCGCGCTGGGCGGCCTCGGCCAGCGGCCGCAGGTCCGCGTCGTCCACCACGCCCAGCGCCCGCACCAACCGGGCCCAGATCTCGGGTTCGGGCAGCGTTCCGGGCAGGGGCTCGAGCAGCGGCCGGCGCAGCTGAAAAGCGTTGTGCGGGAACTCCAGGTTGAAGAAGGTGGCCTCGGGCTTCTCGAACTGGGAGGCCGCGGGCAGCACGTAGTGTGCGAGTCGGGCGGTCTCGGTCATCGCGACGTCGATGACGACCATCAGTTCGAGCGCTTGGAAGGCCTCCCGGCAGGCCGCCGAGTTGGCCAGCGAGTGGGCGGGGTTGCTGCTCTCCACGATCATGGCCCGGAATCGGTCCGGGTGGTCGGTGAGGATCTCCTCGGGCACGACGTTGCTGGGCACCAGCCCGGCGATGATCGGGGCGCCGGTCACCGGCGTGCGGCCGGAGAACTGGCCGAACAGCGGTCCGAATGCCGAATGCAGATGCTGGCCACCCTTTTTCGCGAAGTTGCCGGTGAATATCCACAGCAGCTTGTTGAGGTAGGAGCAGAGCGTGCTGTTGGGCGCCTGCTGCACCCCGAGGTCCTCGAACACCGAGACGCTGGCCGCCGCGCCGATGCGGCGGGCCGCCGCGCGCAACAGCTCCTCGTCGACCCCGCACCGCTGTGCGTAGTCGGACACGGACACCTCGCGCAGCGCGGCGCGGACGGCGTCGGCGCCGCGCACGTGCTCGGCCAGAAACGCTTCGTTGCAAAGGTTTTCCTGCACCAGGACGGCCGCCAGCGCGGCCAGGCACCACGCGTCGGTGCCGGGCCGCACCCGCAGGTGGAAGTCGGACATCTTGGCGGTGTCGGTGACGACGGGATCGATGACGATCATCGACCGGGCCGGGTCCTTGGCGATCTCGTTGAGCACCACCCGGGCCCGGGGAAAGCTCTGTGACATCCACGGGTTCTTCCCGACGAAGACGGACACTTCGGCGTGCTCGAATTCGCCGCGCGTGTGGCCGCCGTACAGCTGCCCGTCGATCCACGCCTCGCCGGTCTTCTCCTGCGCCAACGCGTTCGACCGATAGCGCGACCCGAGGGCCTTGAGGAAGGCGCCGCTGTACGCCCCGCCGAGGTGGTTGCCCTGCCCGCCGCCGCCGTAGTAGAAGATCTTGTCGCCGCCGTAGGCGTCCCGGATGTGCTTGAAACCCTCGGCGATCTCGACGATCGCGGTGTCCCAATCGATCTCCTCGAAGCTGCCGTCCGCGCGGCGGCGCAGCGGCGACGTGAGGCGAGCGCCGCTGTTCTGGTAGTGATCCAGCCGCAGGGCCTTGTTGCAGGTGTACCCCTGCGACGCCGGGTGCGCCTTGTCGCCCCGGATGCGGGCCAGCCG
>NZ_LZJA01000164.1:0-23343 GCF_001666785.1 Mycobacterium sp. E3305
CTGCACGTTCCACGGCCATCGCCGGCTGTCGCCGGACGAGGTCGCCCGGTACCTGTTCCGGCGCGTCGTGTCGTGGGGGCGCAGCTCGAACGTTTTTCTTCGCAACGGCGCCCGCCTGTACCTCGACGTGGGCAGCCACCCCGAGTACGCGACGGCCGAGTGCGACAGCCTGGTGCAGCTGGTCACCCACGACCGGGCCGGCGAATGGGTGCTGGAAGACCTGCTGATCGACGCCGAGCAGCGGCTGGCCGACGAGGGCATCGGTGGCGACATCTACCTGTTCAAGAACAACACCGACTCGGCGGGCAACTCGTATGGCTGCCACGAGAACTACCTGATCGTGCGGGCCGGCGAGTTCTCCCGGATCTCCGATGTGCTGCTGCCGTTCCTGGTCACGCGCCAGCTGATCTGCGGGGCCGGCAAGGTGCTGCAGACCCCGAAGGCGGCGACGTTCTGCCTGTCGCAACGCGCCGAGCACATCTGGGAGGGCGTCTCCTCGGCTACCACCCGCAGCCGTCCGATCATCAACACCCGAGACGAGCCGCACGCTGACGCCGAGAAGTACCGGCGGCTGCACGTGATCGTCGGCGACTCCAACATGTGCGAGACCACCACCATGCTCAAGGTGGGCACCGCCGCGCTGGTGCTGGAGATGATCGAGGCCGGCGTCCCCTTCCGTGACTTCTCGCTGGACAACCCGATCCGCGCCATCCGCGAGGTCAGCCACGACATCACCGGGCGGCGGCCCGTGCGGCTGGCCGGCGGCCGGCAGGCCAGCGCCCTGGACATCCAGCGCGAGTACTACAGCCGCGCCGTCGAACACCTGCAGACCCGCGAGCCCAACGCCCAGATCGAGCAGGTCGTCGACCTGTGGGGGCGTCAGCTAGACGCCGTCGAGAGCCAGGACTTCGCCAAGGTGGACACCGAGATCGACTGGGTGATCAAGCGCAAGCTGTTCCAGCGCTACCAGGACCGCTACAGCATGGAGCTGTCCGACCCCAAGATCGCCCAGCTGGACCTGGCCTATCACGACATCAAGCGTGGGCGCGGCGTGTTCGACCTGCTGCAGCGCAAGGGCCTGGCGGCGCGCGTCACCACCGACGAGGAGATAGCGGAGGCCGTCGACCACCCGCCGCAGACCACCCGGGCGCGGCTGCGCGGCGAATTCATCAGCGCCGCTCAGGCTGCGGGCCGCGACTTCACCGTCGACTGGGTGCACCTCAAGCTCAACGACCAGGCCCAGCGGACCGTGTTGTGCAAGGACCCCTTCCGGGCGGTCGACGAGCGGGTCAAGCGGCTGATCGCCAGCATGTAGTTTCTGGTCACAGCTGCCACACCCGTCGCTCGTACCCACCGATGCGCGCCACGACTGATATCGCGGGCGCTATCAAATCCGTCGAGCCGGTGGTCCCGGCGAACTAGTGACTGATGTGCCAATTGTGAAAACTGCGACTCGCAGGCCGGTGCAGGCGCACCACGGGCGACGGTTATAACCTGGTGCGAATGGCGACCTCGAAAGTCGAGCGGTTGGTCAATCTCGTCATCGCCCTGCTGTCCACCCGCGGCTACATCAGCGCGGAGAAGATCAGGTCCAGCGTGGCCGGTTACGCGGACAGCCCGAGCGCCGAGGCCTTCTCCCGCATGTTCGAGCGGGACAAGAACGAGCTGCGCGACCTGGGCATCCCGCTCGAGGTGGGCAGGGCGTCGGCCATGGAGCCCACCGAGGGGTACCGGATCAACCGGGACGCCTACGCGCTGCCGGCGGTCGAGCTGACTCCCGACGAGGCGGCCGCGGTAGCCGTCGCGACCCAATTGTGGGAGTCGCCCGAATTGATCACCGCCACCCAGGGTGCGCTGCTCAAGCTGCGCGCCGCGGGCGTGGACGTCGACCCCGATGCGCCGGTGGCGATCGCCTCACCGGCCGGGGTGCCCGGGCTGCGCGGTTCGGAAGAGGTTCTCGGAATCCTGCTGTCGGCCATCGATTCCCGGCAGGCGGTGCAGTTCCCGCACCGGCCCTCGCGCGCCGAGCCGTACAGCGTGCGCACCGTGGAGCCGTGGGGCGTCGTCACCCAGAAGGGCCGCTGGTACCTGGTGGGTCATGATCGCGACCGCGACGCCACCCGGACCTTCCGGCTGTCGCGGATCGGCGCCGAGGTCCGGCCGATCGGCCCGGCCGGGGCGGTGGTGGTGCCCGCGGATGTGGATTTGCGCCATATCGTGGCCCGGACGATCGCCGAGACGCCGACCGGTGGGCAGGCGCGGGTATGGGTCGCCGACGGGCGGGCCACCGCGCTGCGGCGCGCTGGGCGGTCCACCGGCGCGCGGCAACTGGGCGGCCGCGACGGGGAGGTGATCGAACTGGACATCGGATCCAGCGACCGGCTGGCGAGCGACATCGCCGGCTATGGGGCCGACGCGGTCGTGCTCGAACCGCAGCAGCTGCGCGACGACGTCCTGGCGCGGCTTGGCTCCCACCTGGACGGCGGGGGGCCGTCGTGACCGCCATATCCACACGCCTGGTCCGGCTGCTCAACATGGTGCCGTACTTCCAGGCCAACCCGCGGGTCACCCGCGCCAAGGCCGCCGCCGACCTCGGGGTGTCCGCCAAGCAGCTGGAAGAGGACCTCAACCAGCTCTGGATGTGCGGGCTGCCCGGCTACTACCCGGGCGATCTGATCGACTTCCAATTCGCCGGCGACACCATCGAGGTCACCTTCTCCGCGGGCATCGACCGGCCCCTCAAACTCACCTCGCCCGAGGCCACCGGTCTGCTCGTGGCCCTGCGCGCGCTCGCCGACATTCCGGGCGTTGTGGATCCGGAGGCGGCGCGCAGCGCGATCGCCAAGATCGAGGCCGCGGCGGGTGCCGTCGGGCAGGACGCCACCGGGTCGGCGGCAGCGGTCGACGAGCAGGCGCCCGCGGAGAGCCACGCCGCGGCCGCGGTGCGCACCGCGGTGCAGTCCAAACACGCGCTGGCCATCGACTATTACTCCGCGTCGCACGACGCCCTGACCAGCCGGATCGTCGACCCCATCCGCGTGCTGCTGATCGGCGGCCACAGCTACCTGGAGGCCTGGTCACGCGAGGCCGAAGGGGTGCGGCTGTTCCGCTTCGACCGCATCGTCGACGCCACCGAGTTGGACGAGCCGGCGGCCCCGCCCGAACTGGCGCTACAGGCGCCGCCGGACACCTCCCTGTTCGACGGCGACCCGTCGCTGCCGTCGGCCAAGCTGTGGATCGCGCCCTCGGCGTCGTGGATGTTCGAGTACTACCCGATGCGCGAAGTGCGGGAGCTGCCGGACGGGTCCTGCGAGGCGGTGATGACCTACGCCTCCGAGGACTGGATGACCCGCCTGGTGCTGGGCTTCGGGTCGGCCGTGCGGGTGCTTGAACCGGAGTCGCTGGCAGTACGTGTCCGGGATGCGGCGGCGGCGGCCCTCGAGTCCTACCGGGCGCTTGCCCCCTGAGGCCACGGCGCGGGCGGTCCGGTGTATCGCCGCGCTGCGGTAGCATCGGGTAGACGTCTGGAGGTAATCAAAGTGGGCAGTCTTAGTCCGTGGCACTGGGCGATCCTCGCCGTGGTGGTGATCCTGCTCTTCGGTGCCAAGAAGCTCCCCGATGCAGCACGTTCGTTGGGCAAGTCGATGCGCATCTTCAAGTCTGAGCTGCGCGAAATGCAGACCGAGAACAAAGCGGAGTCGTCGGCTTTGGAGACCAACAGCGCGACCAACAGCGCCCCCTCCGCGGCGAACCCCACTCCCGTGCAGTCGCAGCGTGTCGACGCTCCGGCGGCCGAGCAGGGGCACACCGAAGCACGCCCGGCGTAGCCCGCCGTCATCGTCGCGGGGCCCGAGCGCTACTGAACGAGCGTCGTGAAAGTTTTCAAGGTTTCAGCGCGCACTGCCGGCGTGCTGAAGCGTCTCAATCCGCGTAACAGGCGCAGCCGCACCAACCCCGACGCGACGATGTCGCTCGTCGATCACCTGACCGAGCTGCGCACCCGGATGCTGCTGTCGCTGGCCGCCATCTTGATCACCACGATCTTCGGGTTCTTCTGGTATTCGCACTCGATCTTCGGGCTGGAAAGCCTCGGCGAGTGGCTGCGCCACCCGTACTGTTCCCTGCCTCAGTCGGCGCGCGCCAGCATCAGCGCCGACGGTCAATGCCGGCTGCTGGCCACGGCGCCGTTCGACCAGTTCATGTTGCGGCTCAAGGTCGGGCTGACCGCCGGGGTGGTGCTGGCCTGCCCGGTGTGGTTCTACGAACTCTGGGCGTTCATCACGCCGGGGCTGTACCAAAAGGAGCGCCGCTTCGCGGTCGGATTTGTGATCCCCGCGGCGGCGCTGTTCGTCACGGGCGCGATCCTGGCCTACTTCGTGTTGTCCAAAGCGCTGGGCTTCCTGCTGACGGTCGGCAGCGACGTGCAGGTGACCGCGCTGTCCGGGGACCGGTACTTCGGGTTTCTGATCAACCTGCTGGTGGTGTTCGGGGTCAGCTTCGAGTTCCCGTTGCTCATTGTGATGCTCAACATGACGGGCGTGCTGACCTACGAGCGGCTCAAGTCCTGGCGGCGCGGCCTGATCTTCGGGATGTTCGTGTTCGCCGCGGTTTTCACGCCCGGGTCCGATCCGTTCTCGATGACCGCGTTGGGCGTGGCGCTGTCGGTGCTGCTGGAGTTCGCCATCCAGATCGCCCGCCTGCATGACAGGCGGAAGGCAAAGCGCGAAGCGCAGACAGCGATCCCGGACGACGAGGCCTCGGTCATCGAGGCGCCCGCACCGATACACGAGCCGGCGCGGGAGCCGTCGTTCACCGCCGGTCAGCATGACGATGTCACCTAAACCGTCGGTGCCGCAGGACGCAACGGAGCTCGTCGAGCTGACCCGGTTCACCGCCGAATTGCCCTTCGCGCTCGACGGTTTCCAGCAGCGCGCATGCGCGGCGCTGGAACGAGGCCACGGCGTGCTGGTGTGCGCCCCGACCGGCGCCGGCAAGACGGTGGTGGGGGAGTTCGCCGTGCACCTGGCGCTGGCCGCCGGCGGCAAGTGCTTCTACACCACGCCACTCAAGGCGCTGAGCAACCAGAAGCACACCGATCTGATCGCGCGCTACGGCCGCGACCGGATCGGCCTGCTGACCGGTGATATGTCGGTGAACGCCGACGCCCCCGTGGTGGTGATGACCACCGAGGTGCTGCGCAACATGCTTTACGCCGATTCGCCTGCGCTGCAAGGGCTTTCCTACGTCGTGATGGATGAGGTGCATTTCCTGGCCGACCGGATGCGCGGCCCGGTGTGGGAGGAAGTGATCCTGCACCTGCCCGACGAGGTGCGGGTGGTCAGCCTGTCGGCGACGGTGAGCAACGCCGAGGAATTCGGCGGCTGGATCCAGACGGTGCGGGGCGATACCACCGTGGTGGTCGACGAGCACCGGCCGGTGCCGTTGTGGCAGCACGTGTTGGTGGGCAAGCGGCTCTTCGACCTTTTCGACTACCGCAGCTCGGAAGCCGGCGGGCAGCCGGTCGCCGGCCACGAGGCGCGCGTCAGCCCGGACCTGGTGCGCCACATCGCGCATCGCCGGGAGGCCGACCGGATGTCGGACTGGCAGCCGCGGCGCGGGCGCGGTGGACGCGGCGCGCCCGGCCGGCCGCGGTTCTACCGGCCACCGGGGCGGGCGGACGTGATCGCGACGCTGGACTCCGAGGGGCTGCTGCCGGCGATCACGTTCGTGTTCTCTCGAGCCGGCTGCGACGCCGCCGTCCAGCAGTGTCTGCGCTCGCCGCTCCGGTTGACCACCGAGGAGGAACGGGCGCAGGTCGCCGAGGTGATCGACCACCGCTGCGGCGATCTCGCCGACGCCGACCTGGCGGTGCTCGGTTACTACGAGTGGCGGGAGGGGCTGCTGCGCGGCCTGGCGGCCCACCACGCCGGGATGCTGCCGGTGTTCCGGCACACCGTCGAGGAGCTGTTCACCGCCGGTCTGGTCAAGGCGGTGTTTGCGACCGAGACGCTGGCGCTCGGCATCAACATGCCCGCCCGCACGGTGGTGCTCGAGCGGCTGGTCAAGTTCAACGGCGAGCAGCACATGCCGCTGACACCGGGGGAGTACACGCAGCTGACGGGCCGCGCCGGGCGGCGCGGCATCGACGTCGAGGGTCACGCGGTGGTCCTGTGGAATCCCACGGACGAGAACACCGAGCCGTCCGCCGTGGCGGGCCTCGCCTCCACCCGCACCTTCCCGCTGCGCAGCTCGTTCGCCCCGTCGTACAACATGACGATCAACCTGGTGCAGCAGATGGGGCCCGAGCAGGCGCACCGGCTGCTGGAGCAGTCGTTCGCCCAGTATCAGGCCGACCGCTCCGTCGTCGGCCTGGTCCGCGGAATCGAGCGCGGCAACGCGATGCTCGCCGAGATCGCCGCCGAGCTGGGCGGCCCGCAGGCCCCGATCCTCGACTACGCGCGGCTGCGCGCCCGCATTTCGGAGATGGAGCGCGCGCAGTCCCGCGCGTCGCGTCTGCAGCGCCGTCAGGCGGCCAGCGACGCCCTGGCCGCGCTGCGGCGCGGCGACATCATCAACATCACCCATGGCAGGCGCGGCGGGCTGGCGGTGGTGCTGGAATCGGCCCGCGACGGCGATGACCCGCGCCCGTTGGTGCTCACGGAAAACCGCTGGGCGGGAAGGATTTCCACGGCCGACTACTCGGGCGCGTCGGCTCCGGTCGGGTCGATGCCGTTGCCCAAGCGGGTCGAGCACCGCCAGCCGCGGGTCCGGCGTGACCTGGCGTCGGCGCTGCGGTCGGCGGCGGCCGGGCTGGCCGTTCCGGCCAGGCGCCGCGGCGACCGTGGCGACCACGACGGGGCGTTCCACGACCCGGAGTTGGCCTCGTTGCGGGAGGAGCTGCGCCGGCACCCGTCGCACAACAGCGCCGGGCTGGAGTCGCAAGTCCGGCAGGCCGAGCGCTATCTGCGCATCGAACGGGACAACGCGCAGCTGGAGAAAAAGGTTGCCGCCGCGACCAATTCGCTGGCGCGGACCTTCGACCGGATCGTCGGCCTGCTCACCGAGCGCGGCTTCATCCAGGGCCCGGAGACCGATCCCCACGTCACCGACGACGGCCGGCTGCTGGCCCGCATCTACAGCGAGAGCGATCTGCTGGTCGCCGAGTGCCTGCGGACCGGCGCGTGGGCCGATCTGAAACCGCCCGAGTTGGCGGCGGTGGTCTCGGCGGTCCTGTACGAGAGCCGCGGTGGTGAAGGCCCGCGCGCGGCGTTCGCCGCCGAGGCGCCCACTCAGCGGGTGCGACAGGCGTTGCAGCAAACGTCGCGGCTGTCGTACGCGTTGCGCTCCGACGAACAGACCCATCGGATCGCGCCGAGCCGGGAACCCGATGACGGCTTCGTCAACGTCATCTATCGCTGGGCCAAGACCGGTGACCTGGCCGCGGCCCTGGCGGCCGTCGACCCGGCCGGCGCCGGCTCGCCGCTGCTGGCGGGTGATTTCGTCCGCTGGTGCCGCCAGGTGCTGGATCTGTTGGACCAGGTCCGCAACGCCGCCCCCGATCCCGAGTTGCGGGCCACGGCCAAGCGCGCCATCAATGACGTTCGGCGCGGCGTCGTCGCTGTTGACGCCGGGTAGGCTGTGCCGAAGCTACCGTAGATCCAATCAATCACAACGCCGAGAGTGCGTGCCAAGACACTAAGGGGCTGAGGAGAGACGATGAGCGGACCGCAGGGACCGGAGCAGCAGTGGCAACCTCCCGGCCAAGGTAGCGATCAGTCGTCCGAACCGACCCAGGTCGGTTCGCCGTGGCAGCAGCAGCCGGGCCAGGAGGCGACGTGGCAGGCCCCGGCCTACACGCCGCCCGCCGAGTACCCGCAGTACCAGCAGCCGGCCGAACAGGCGTATCCGCAGCAATACCCCCAGCAGCCCGGCTACGCGCAGCCCGGCCAGTACGCGCAGCCCGGCCAGTACGGCCAGCCGGGTCAGTACGGCCAGCCGGGTCAGTACGGGCAGCCGGGCCAGTATGGCCAGCCCGGCCAGTATGGCCAGCCCGGGCAGTACGGGCAGCCGGGCCAGTACCCGCAGCAGTACGCGCCATATGAGCAGCAGCCGCCCAAGAAGCGGTCGGTCGCCGTGATCGCCGGCGTGGGCGGGGTGATCGCCTTCCTGCTCATCGCCGTCGTGCTGGTGCTCGGCTTCTGGCAGCCCGGGTTCTTCGTCACCACCAAGCTGGACGTGAATAAGGCGCAGGCGGGTGTGCAGCAGGTCCTTTCCGACGAAACCAACGGTTACGGCGCCAAGAACGTCCAAAACGTCAAGTGCAACCACGGCCAGAACCCGACCGTCAAAAAGGGCGCCACGTTCGACTGCGACGTCAGCATCGACGGAGCCCCCAAGCACGTGACGGTGACCTTCCAGGACAACAAGGGCACCTACGAAGTGGGCCGCCCGCAGTAGTCGGTCAGTCCGGCAGCGCGTCGAGCGCTTTCTGCAACCGCCCTATCGACGACCCGACGCCCAGTCGGGTCGCCAGCTCCGCGGTGCGGTGCGGGTCGTCGGCCGCCAGCGGCAGGGCGTCGGTCGGGGTCGACAGGCTGACGGGTGCGTCGGTGGCCACCCGGACCACTTGTTCCGCGGCGTCGATGTAGTCCGTCGCGCCCAGCAGTTTCGAGCGCAGACCCTTGGCCATCTTCGATTTCGGATCGTGGGCGGCCGCCAGGATCTGTTCGAGCGAGCCGTGCTGGGCCAGCAGGGTCGCGGCCGTCTTCTCCCCGACACCCGGGACGCCCGGCAGGCCATCGGAGGGATCGCCGCGCATCAGCGCGAACTCGGCGTAGGCGGCGCCGGCCCGGTGTTCGGGCACGCCGTAGTGTTCGGCGACCTCCGCCGGACCGAACAGGGTGGCCTTGGTCAGCCCCCGGCCCAGGTAGAGGACTCGGACGGGCACCGGATCGTCGGACACCACCTGCAGCAGGTCGCGGTCGCCGCTGACCACCACCACGGGGTCGTGGCGTTCGCGGGCGGCCAGCGTGCCGAGCACATCGTCGGCCTCGAAACCTTCGGCGCCCGCCGTCGGGATGCCGAAGGCGTCCAGCAACTCCATGATCATGTCGATCTGCGGCGTCAGATCGTCGGGGACCTCCTCGACGTCGGGTTCGCCCTCGGGCTCGGCTTCCGCGACTCGATGCGCCTTGTAGGACGGGACGAGGTCCACCCGGAATTGCGGCCGCCAATCCAGGTCCAGGCAGACCACCAGCCGGCTGGGACGCTGCTGGCTGATCACGACGGCCATCGAGTCGATGAATCCGCGGACGGCGTTGACCGGCCGGCCGTCCGGGGAGGTGATCGACGACGGCACCCCGAAATACGACCGGAACCACATGCTGGCCCCGTCGAGCAGCAATAGCGGCGGTTCGCCGGTCGTACGTGGGGCCGATGGCATGCGGGTTATCGTCTCACGCTGCCGGGCGTCGGCTTCTCGTCGACCACCCAACGTAATCGGCGCACCAAGTCGGCGTTCGTCGGACCGGTTAGCCTGGCTGCCATGGAATCTCATCGGTTCGACACCGGGGTGTATGCCCACCGGCTGGCGGCGGCGGCCGCCGCGACCGCCGACGCGGGGTTGTCCGGCCTGGTGATCACTCCCGGGTACGACCTGCGCTACCTGGTGGGGTCGCGCGCCCAGACGCTCGAGCGGTTCACCGCGCTGGTGCTGCCGGCGTCCGGGGACCCGACGGTGGTGGTGCCGCGGCTGGAGCTGGCGTCGCTCAAGGGGTCGGCGATCGCGGAACTGGGTCTGGCGGTGCGGGATTGGGTCGACGGGGACGACCCCTACCAATTGGTGGGCGCCGCGTTGGGGGGTGCTCCCGCCGCGACCGCCGTCACCGACTCCATGCCGGCGCTGCACCTGCTGCCGCTGGCCGGTGTCCTGGGGGTATTGCCGATCCTGGCCACCGGCGTGATGCGGACGCTGCGGATGGTCAAGGAGGAATGCGAGATCGATGCGCTGCGCAAAGCCGGCGCGGCCATCGACCGCGTGCACGCTAGGGTGCCGGAGTTTCTGGTCCCCGGCCGCACCGAGGCCGACGTGGCCGCCGACATCGCGGAAGCGATTGTCGCCGAGGGCCATTCGGAGGTGGCGTTCATCATCGTCGGCTCCGGTCCGCACGGCGCGGACCCCCACCATGGCTACTCGGACCGCGAACTGCAGGTGGGTGACATCGTCGTCGTCGATATCGGCGGCGCCTACGAGCCGGGTTATCATTCCGACTCGACCCGCACCTACAGCATCGGTGAGCCAAATCCTGAAGTAGCACAACATTATTCGGTGCTGCATCGGGCACAACTGGCGGCCGTGGATGCGGTGCGCCCGGGCGTGACGGCCGAACAGGTCGACGCGGCGGCGCGCGATGTGCTTACTGCCGCCGGACTCGGGGAGGTGTTCGTGCACCGCACCGGCCACGGCATCGGGTTATCGGTGCACGAGGAGCCCTACATCGTCGCGGGCAACAACCTGCCGCTGGCCGCGGGCATGGCCTTCTCGATCGAGCCCGGGATCTATTTTCCGGGCCGGTGGGGCGCCCGCATCGAGGACATCGTCGTCGTGACCGAAGACGGCGCCCTGCCCGTCAACAACCGGCCGCACGAGCTCATCGTGGTGCCGGTGCCGTAGCAGCCGAGGCGCACCGGCGCGTACGTTGGGGCTTGATGTCACTTCTGGATTTGACTCTCCTCCCGATCCGCATCGCACGCCACATCGCCGACACGCTGGTCCATCCCGCCGCGACGGCACCGGCACCAGCAGCTGAGCTCGTCGTGGTCGACGGCATGCCCGAGGGGGTGCCGCCGGCGGCGCTGCGCCCAGAGCCGCAACTACCGGTGCCGTCGGGATGGCCGTTCGGGGAAGAGTTTCCGCGCACGTGCGGCGCGGGCCGGTTGGCCGGCGGTGCCCTGTTCTGGACCGACTTTCTGTACGACGACCACGGGGCGACCGGCCTGCCGGTCGGTGACCTGAAAGTGCAGGCGCCGCCGCGCGGCACCTACATCTATCCCGACGGCCCGGCGGCCCGCAACGGCGCAGATATCTTCCGGGTGGCGGTGGGGCTCACCGCGACCCACACGTGGTGGCGGATCGACTGGAACACATTGTTGGACGCGTCGGTCCCCATCGCCCTGTTCACTTTCGACACCGGTCCCGCCCGCAGCGCGCCGGAGCAGTGGCCCGCGGGGGCCGGGGTGCGCTCGCCCGGGATCGACATGGCCCTGCTGGTTTCCGGTAGCGGAGCCGCGCTGATCGACCTGACCACCCGGTCCACGACGCCGGTGCAACACAGCGTCGACATGGGGTCCCGATCGTTTATCGCGCAGGTGCCGCGGGCCGTGCTGGAGCCCGCCGGCAGCTGGACGGTGCGGCTGGCAGCGGGGCTGGCCAACGCGGCGGGCGACGGGTTCGCCGACGTGCCGGCCGAGCATGGCGCGCTGCCCGGGCAACCAAACGTCTATAACGTCGCGTTTCGCACGACCGAGCAGGAGGCGCCGCACCTGAATTTCTGGTCGGATGCCGCCCAGGCCGACGCGCTGACCCATGGCGACGTGTCGAAGTTCGCCCTGACCGTGGAGTGGGATCGGTTGGCAGCCGGCGAGACCGAGCCCGAGCCGGTGATCACCGGGCCGTCGACCCGGTGGTACGTGTCCTCGATCGAGCTGGGTCAGGGCTTGGAACAAGGGTGGGCCGCCGACGACATCTTGAGCACCAAGCCGCAGTTCCTCGGTCGGGTGCAGCCGTATTCGGTATGCCTGCCATCGAGTTTCAAGCCGGGCCGGACGCTGCCGTTGACCCTGCTGCTGCATTCGCTGGCGCTGGGGCAGAGCCAATTCGCCGCGATCGACCCCCGCCTGCTGCACGAGGTGTGCGAGGGGCGCGACTCGGTGGTGATCACGCCGCTGGCCCGTGGCCCGTCGACGTGGTACTTCGACACCGGAGAACTGGATGTCTGGGAAGTGTGGGCGCGCGTCGCCGAACAACTGGGCACCGATCCCAATCGCACGGTGATCTCCGGCTACTCGATGGGCGGCTACGCGGCTTACAAGCTGGGATTGACCTACCCGCAGGTGTTTTCGCAGGCGGTCGTCCTTGCCGGCCCGCCGACGTGCGGGGTGCGGCTACTTCCCGACGTCGACATCCCGGCCGACCTCGACCCGGACTCGCCCTGTGCCCGCGAGGGCGACACTTGGAAGCTGCTGGTCAACGCACGCTGGCTGCCCTATGTGATCGCGCACGGGTTGGTCGACGAGCTGGTGCCGTTCCCGTCGGCCGCCGAGCAGGCCCTCGAACTCGATCGGCTGGGCTACCGACATCGCTTCACGGTGTATCCGCTCGAGGATCACCTCGCCTGGGTGTTGCAGGACAAGTTCGAAGACCCGATCGCCCACATGGAAACCGGCCTGCGCCAGGCCGATCCGGGGCACATCACGTTCGCCTGGCACCCGCAATTGGTGCGCGACGACCTGGGCATCGGGCCGCATCGGGTCTGGTGGTTGTCCGGCCTGGCCGCGGACCCTGCGGTGACGGCGCGGCGCGGGGCCATCGCCGAAGTCGACGCGCGTTCGTATGCGCGCCCTGACCCGACACACACCGTTCGGCACCATCGCGGGTTCGTGCTGAACTTCGACCCGACCCCGGGCGTGTACAGCGAATTGGACTGGCGGGTAGGCCCGCCCGTGAGTCCGCTGCCGTATCTCACGCTGCGGCTCACTGGCGTCGCCGCAATCACGGTGGATGTGCGGCGCGCCGGCCTGGCCGCGTTGCCGGCGTCGACCATCATGATGGCCACCGACACCGCCGCGCGGATCACGCTGAGCGGCCTGCCCGCCGGGGTCAGCGTTCACCTCGACGGCCAACCGGCCGAACCGACCGTGGCGGTGCCGGTCGGACGGCACCGCATCACGCTGGCCGCGCGGGCTGTTGATAAATGAGTTGCGGCTTTGCAGAGATCCTCGCTAGCTTTTCCAAGCCATCATTGGGTGAATAGCGGCCGCGCGCGGTTCCGGCGAGAATTCGCGCGTGGCTCCGTTGGTGGTTGATCCCGAGGCGATGTTCGTCGCGGGGAGCGCCGTGGATGCTGTCGGCGAGGGCTTGGCGGCAGCATTGGGACCGCTCACCGCGGGCTTCGGGATCAACAGCGGCCAGGATGCGGCCGGGTTAATGTTCGGGTTGGGGTATCAGAATGCGGCCCAGTCGCTGCTGAACGGGGCGGCGGCCGGCGTCTTCGCGTGCAGGTACCTGGGGGCCAAGGTGCAGCTGTGCGCGTCCAATTACTCGCGGGCCGAGGCGGCATCCAATGTCCGAGGGAGCGGCCACATGCTGCCCACGCCCGCGCAACCGCAGGACTTCCCGCCTCCGGGCCGCCCCAGGACCGTGGGCGCCGGGGTCGCTCAACCGCTGCTGTGGGCCGTGGTGGAGGCGTTGGTCGACGACGTCTGGCCCAACGGCAACGGGGTCGGAATGCACGCGGCTGCCGGATGTTGGCGAGGCTTCGGCGATGCACTTCGTGCGGTGGGGCACGGGCTTGACGGTCCGAAGTCGGTGGTCGCCGGGCAGCAGGTCCCCGAAGCTCAATTGGTGCAGCAGGTGTTGTCCGAACTGGGCAGCAAATTGGAGAAGCTGGCCGGTCGGTGCGACGACCTGGCAAAGGCTCTGGACGAATTCGCGAACGTTGTGGAGAACGCACAGAACAAGATTCGGGATCTCTTGGGCCGCCTGGCAGGCCTGACCAATCTTGCCCATGACGTGATGTTGATCTTCGAAGGCGATGCGGCCGATGAGCTGGAGAAGATCGTGCGAGACATCAACGACGTCCTGGACAACATGAAGCGGGAAGCGCAGGCCCGCGAGCACGTCATCAAAACGGGGATGCAGATCATCGACGGTCTGGTCGGCGACCTGAAAACCTACGTGCGCGGGCAGCTGGTCGAATTTCTGGGCGAGACCGTCGGCAAGTTTGTGGCGGATGACTTCGCCCTCACCGCGGATGCCGGTGAGGGAATCTTCAAGAGCGCAGTCGGCATTGCCGAATTGCAGGACCAGCTTGACCCGAGCCGGTTCGCCTTCGATCCCAAAGGCGCTGCGGCCAGTTGGGCGGCACTGGATCAGAGTGCGTTGAGATCGATCCCGGCGTACGCGCTCTTCGATCCCGAGGGCGCACTGAAGAACGACCTCGGGCTCGCGAAAGGTCTTACCCACTGGGATGATTTGACCTCCGGTCGGCCGGGGCTGGCAGTCGGGGAGTTCATCTTCGACGGCGCGACATTTGCGGCGGGCGGCGCCGCGGTGAAGGCCGGATCGGAAGGTGTGGGGGCTGCCGCAGGTGGCGCCAGGGCGGGCGAGGGATTGGCCGACGGCGAGAAGGCGGCCCAAGGTGTCGCCGGCGCGGCCGGCGAAGTGAGCGGCCTTGGTAGTGCGCTAAATGACATCGGCGAGACCGGCGGCGATCTGACAAAAGACCTCCAAAACCTTGGTGAGGACCTGCCCAAGGGCGATCCGCTGGCCGGTGGTACCCCGGTTAATTTGTCGCCAGGAAAAATTGCGGAGCCACCGGTTGAGTCGGCGCCTCATCCGGCTGATGCGCCGGCGGGCGCGCCCGACGGACAGGTCGATCACGGTCCGACGCCGCCGGACTCTTCCCGCCCTGGTGGTGCGGGTGGACCTGGTGAGCCCGCACCCGCACCCGCGGGCGGCGGTCCGCACGACCCTGCGGGGACTGCACCAGCCCCGTCGGGCGCTCCGGAACCGCCTGGTGAGCGGGCGCCAGCTCCCGTGCCGGCGGCGCCTCTGGCCGGTGGGCCGCACGATCCGTTCTCGGCGCCGGTAGAGGCTCCTGCTGCACCTGCGGGTGTCGGTCCGCACGAACCAGGATCGGTTCCTGCCGGCAGACCCCACGAGCCGGTTTCGGTGCCGTCCGAGCGTCCCCATGAATCGTTACCCACGCCCATCGGCGATTCACGGGAACCGCTACCGACCACGGCGCCCGCGTCAGCTCCGGCGGCCATAGCCGCCGCAGCGGGTGAACGTATGCCGGCCAGCGTCGCGCCACTAGCCGAACATTCGCCGGCGCGTGCGCCGGTAGGGATGAGCGGGTCGCCGGTTGAGGCCGCACCAGCCAGTGCCAGCGCTCCAAGGTTGGCGGCCGCCCCGGTAGCTCCCGCCACGCCCGCCGCATCTGCACCGCACTTCACCACCCTGGGCGGGCGCCCGGCGGAAATGCCTGCGCCCGGCCGCGGCTGGCACAGCCCAGACGACGCTGGTCCACCGTACGGTAAGCCGCCGGATGTCGGAGAACCGAGCGGGCACCGCGATGGTGACCCGGCTGGCGATAAGCGGGACGGAAAGTCATCGGGCCGAGGAGGACACGGCGACGGCGAGTCGCTCGGTGGTCGCGATGATGGGGACCCGCGAGACGGCGACGGGCCGCCGGGACAAGGCCATGGCGACTCTCCGGATGGTGGACGTCAGGACCCCGTGCATTCACATGAGCCCGCCGGGGACGGATGGCATCGACTGCCGGATGAGGCGCTCGACCCGGACTACGGCAATCCGTTGGATCACCACTGGGACTTCACCGACGATCCGGTCGATCCCAGCAAGATTGACGCTGACGTGGCCAAGCTTATCCATGATCCCGAAGCACCATATGGCCGCGATCCGCAAGGACACGCGTATACGAAGCAGGAATATGCAGAACGCTTCAATGACGTAGGGCCAGAAGGCCAAGAGTGGGCTAAGTTCCCCCTCAATGGCGGTGCCGCTCCGGGAACGCGGGTTGCTTACACCGATGCTGCATCCTTCTTGCGAGACTATGGCTCGATGTTTGATCGAGTCGGCAAAATCAACGGAAAGTATCTCGCTGTTATGGAAGACGGCCAAGCGGCTTCATGGGAGGGGAGGGCCCTTCACGTCAACAGCCTCCGCGACCCTTACAACCGCTACACCTTTGGCGAACTACCAGAAGGCTGGACCATTGAAGTATCAGAGGTCGCGCCCGGGGTGGGTCAGCCGGGTGGGTCGATCCAAGTTCGGTTCTTTGATGCGGATGGAAAGGCCCAGATCGTCGACAAACTGAAAGACCGAGGAGTTCTGAATTGACGACAGGCACCGTGGATCTCACTCCCCACCTACAAAGCTGGATTCGTCGGGCAGGTTTGGGCATGGTGCAGGGGAGCCAAGCGCACGACGGTCGAACGGTCATCTGGAACACCGGTGGTGAAGTCCGGTACTTCATCGGAAGCAGAGATGGGTGGTACGTCGTGACATCTTCTGATCGGATGGGGCCCGAATCATACGATTTCGCAGGACGGACGATGCAGGTGGTAGAGAAATACATGTACGGATTGTTTGGGGGATCGGTCCGTGGTGCGAAGCTACCTCGGTTAAGGGTGCCATTCCGGCGCGACCAACTGCAGCCGGGATATAGTATTGGCAAGCAATCATTTGCTGGACGCGATCGCCACACCTTGATTGACGACACGGGCAAGGTTGTGGCTATTGCCGGTGTGGAGGACCTTGTCGAGTTATCTCATTACCTTGATGCAACCGTAAAAATGATAGAAGATTCATATCAGTCTCCCGAAGGCAAGCCACTCTTCGAAGTGAAACCGTCAGGCTCGATATAGCAAGCAGGGCAATGCAGTTTCTTCCGGCCTACGTTTCAACGAACGAAAACGATATCTTATCGGCGTGAATTGATTTCGGGTCACTATTACGCCTCAATACCAGTAGGTCAACGGTATTGTCGATTATGAAGAATATTATGAACTTACGCATGATCAATACAACGGTTTTCTCCACGACCCGGCGGCTGACCGGCGTCCAACCGCCCTACGTCTCGCCCCGATCCAGCAAGCCCGACGACCCGAGCACCCGCTCCACGTGCACCTCGATGACCACCCGCCGCGGGTTGGGCCGTGGGGTGCGGTAGCGCTGGGCGTAGCGGAGTTCGGCATCGCGGACGGCGTCGGCATCGCTGTTGACCTTGGACCGGCCCTCCAGCGACAACCACCGCGCGCCGTCGACCTGACTGAGCACCGCCACCCCGCCCCGGTCGGCGTTCACCGCCTTCTGCGAGCCGCCGGTGGTGATCACCCGGGCGATGTGCGTCTTCGGGTCGAAGGTGAACCCCACCGCCACGACATGCGGCGAATTGTCGGCTCGCAGCGTGGTCAGCATGGCCAGATGCCGTTCGGACAGGAACGCCAGCGCATCGTCGGTGAGCCGGGTAGTGGTATTCGCCATCACCGCCCACGCTAGCGCAGGACATAATCGCAGCCGTGGGCGACACGGGCGCGGGACCAGTACTAGTCCTGGGCGGGCGCAGCGAGATCGGCATCGAGCTGGCCCGCCTCCTGGCGCCCGGGGCGACGGTGGTGCTGGCGGCGCGCAAGGCCGACCAACTCGACGACCAGGTCGCCACGCTCAAAGCCGCCGGTGCCAAGACGGTGCACACAAGAGAATTCGACGCCGACGACCTGGATTCCCACGGCCCCCTGGTCGCCGCGGTCATCGCCGACCACGGACCCATCGCCACCGCGATACTGGCCTTCGGAATCCTCGGCGACCAAGCCCTCGCCGAGACGGACGCCGCCCACGCGGTCGCCGTCGTGCACACCGACTACGTCGCCCAGGTCAGCATGCTCACCCACCTGGCGGCCGCGATGCGCGAGGCCGGCACAGGCCGACTGGTCGTGTTTTCCTCGATCGCGGGCGCGCGCGTGCGTCGCGCCAACTACGTCTACGGCTCGGCCAAGGCCGGCCTGGACGGCTTCGCCAGCGGCTTGGCCGACGCCCTGCACGGCACCGGCGTCAAACTGCTGATCGCCCGCCCGGGTTTCGTGATCGGGCGCATGACGCAGGGCATGGATCCCGCGCCGCTGTCCAGCACACCCACCCAGGTGGCCAAAGCGACCGCGCGCGCGCTGGCCAAGGGCCGACGCACCGTGTGGATCCCCTGGGCGCTGGGGCCGGCTGCCGCCGTGATGCGGCTGCTGCCGCAGTTCGTCTGGCGCAGGATGCCGCGATGATCATCGTGGTGGGCATCGGCGCCGACGGCATGGCCGGGCTCGCTCAGACGTCTCGCGATGAATTGCGAAGGGCGACAATAATCTACGGATCGAAAAGGCAACTCGACCTGCTCGACGAAACGCTAACCGCACCCCGCCGGCAGTGGCCCTCGCCGATGTTGCCCGCGCTGCAGACGCTGCTCGACGACCACACCGCGGACGTGCATGTGGTGGCCAGCGGCGACCCGCTCCTGCACGGCATCGGCGGAACGTTGATCCGGCTCCACGGCCCCGGGCGAGTCCGGGTGCTGCCGCACGTGTCCTCGGTGACGCTGGCGTGCGCCCGAATGGGCTGGAACCGCCACGACACGGAGGTGATCAGCCTGGTCACCGCGCAACCGCACACCGCGATCCGCCGCGGCGGCCAAGCCGTCGTGCTTTCGAAAAACGCCACCACACCGAGAGAACTCGCCGCTCTCCTCGACGCGCACGGTCGCGGCGACTCCGAGTTCACCGTTCTGGAAAACCTCGGCGGCCCAACCGAACAGCGTCGTGACGGCACCGCAAGCCACTGGGCCGCTGAGCCACCCGATGACGTCGACGACCTCAACACCATCGCCATCCGATACCTGCCCGACGAACGGACGTCGTCGCCGCCCGACCAAGCGTTCGCCCACGACGGGCAGATCACCAAACACGGAATCCGCGCGGTGACACTCGCGGCACTGGCCCCGCGCCCGGGTGAACGCCTCTGGGACGTCGGCGCGGGCTCCGGCAGCATCAGCGTCGAATGGTGCCTTATCGGAAAAGGTTGCAGCGCAGTGGCTTTCGAGCGGGACGAACGACGTCGCGACAACATCGCAGCCAACGCCGCAGCATTCGGCGCCCCCATCGACGTGCGCGGCGAGGCCCCGGGCGCGTTCGGCGCCACCGAGCCGCCGTCGGCGATCTTCGTCGGCGGCGGCCTCACCCAACCCGGCCTCCTCGATGCCTGCCTCGACGCGCTGGCGGCCGGCGGGCGCCTCGTGGTCAATGCGGTCACCGCGGAATCTGAAGCCTTACTGGCACAATCATATTCGCGCGCGGGAGGCCAACTGCGACGCTTCCAGCACTATCACGGCGAGCCGCTCGGCGGCTTCACCGGATGGCGGCCGCAGATGCCGGTCACCCAGTGGACGATGACGAAATGACGGTCTACTTCATCGGCGCGGGTCCGGGCGCCGCCGACCTGATCACCGTCCGCGGCCAGCGACTGCTCGAGTCCTGCCCGGTATGCCTGTACGCGGGGTCGATCATGCCCGACGATCTGCTGGCGCTCTGCCCGCCCGACGCGAAGATCGTCGACACCGGACCGCTGACGCTGGAGCAGATCATCACCGAACTCGCCGACGCCGACGCGGCCGGTCACGACGTGGCCCGGCTGCATTCGGGTGACCCGTCCCTCTACAGCGCGCTGGCCGAACAATGCCGACGGCTCGACGCGCGGGGCATCGACTACCAAATCGTGCCCGGCGTACCGGCTTTCGCCGCGGCTGCGGCCGCGCTGAAGCGGGAGCTCACCGTCCCCGGCGTCGCCCAGACCGTGACGCTGAGCCGGGTCGCCACCCTGTCGACCGCAATGCCGGCCGGTGAGGACCTGGCCAGCCTCGCCCGTTCGGGCGCGACCCTGGTCCTGCACCTCGCGGCGGCCCAGATCGACACCATCGTCCCGCAACTTCTCGACGGCGGCTATCGACCCGAAACACCGGCCGCGGTCGTGGCTTTCGCGAGCTGGCCGCAAGAGGTGGTGATGCGCGGCACGCTCGCCGACCTCGCCGACCAGATGCACCGGGCCGGCATCACCAAGACCGCGGTGATCGTCGTCGGCGACGTGCTGGCCGCCGAGGGGTTCACCGACAGCTACCTTTATTCGACCGGGCGGACGCGGGGGAGCCGGCACTGATGCGAGTGCTGCTGCTCGGCGGCACGGCCGAAGGTCGCGCGCTGGCGAAGGCGCTCCACCCGGACATCGACATCGTCAGCTCCCTGGCAGGGCGGGTACCCGACCCCGCGTTGCCGGTCGGTCCCGTCCGCATCGGCGGCTTCGGGGGCGTCGAGGGGCTTCGGCGCTGGCTGCTCGACGAGCGTATCGACGCGGTGGTCGATGCGACCCACCCCTTCGCGGCGGCCATGACGGCGCACGCGGCGCAAGCGTGCGGTGAACTGTCGATGCCGCACCTGGTGCTGGCCCGTCCGGCGTGGGAGCCCGGCTCCGCGATCGTGGTGGAATCCGACTTGCGGGCGGCGGAAACCGTTGCGCAAGAGCGATTTTTGCGGGTATTTCTCACCACCGGGCGTTCGGGGACCAGGGCCTTCGCCGGCAGCGACGCGTGGTTTCTGATCCGCGCGGTCACCGAACCCGACCCCTCCTCGCTGCCGCGCCGCCACCAGCTGGTCCTGTCCCGCGGGCCGTATCGCTACGACGGCGAGGTCGCGCTGATGCGGGAACACCACATCGACGCCCTGGTCACCAAGAACAGCGGTGGGGCGATGACGCGGGCGAAGCTGGATGCGGCCGTGGCGCTGGGCATTCCGGTGGTGATGGTCGCGCGGCCGCCGCTGCCGCCCGGGGTGACGGCGGTGGCCAGCGTCGACGAGGCCGTCGAATGGGTGACGCGGCTGAATTAGCCCGTCAGGTCGTCGCGCTCGACGTCTGCGGCCAGCAGCGCGTCACGGGCGCGCGCGACGCGGGACCTGATGGTGCCCACCGGGCAGCCGCACACCGCCGCCGCGTCGGCGTAGGGCAAACCCAACAACTGGGTGAGCAACAAGGCTTCTCGTTGCTCGGCGGTGAGTCCCGCGATCATCGTGGTGACCTCGACCAGGTCTTCGAATCCGCGGGCGTGGCGATCGCCGCGCATCACGTGTTCCGGGTCGGCGCCCGGGGCGGAGCGCGGCCGCGACTGGACGTGGCGGATGTGGTCGGCCACCACGCGTCGCGCGATGGAAAGCAGCCAGGTCCGGGCGCTCGAACGCCCGGAGAACCGTTCGATCGCCCCGATCGCGCGCAGGAACGTCTCTTGAGTCAGGTCGTCGGCGCTGCCCGCGTCCGACAGATAGGTGACGAACCGCCACACGTCCTGCTGGGTGGCCTTGATGAACGCCTCGAGCGCCCGGTCGTTCCCACGCGCGGCGGCCAACGCGAGCTCGGTAACGGCCTCGTCATCGCTGGACGCGATCATGGCGAACCACCTTTGTTTCGCGGGCTCAGTGAGTCTACGACGGCCTGTCGTAGCGGCTGCGGCGGGGTCGGCGGCGGACCGGTTGATGGGCCACAGGTGAGCGCGGCGCCTGACTGCGGGGGACTCGGCTGGCCAGGCCGCGCCGTCCGCAGCATCGGACGCGCCCATCCGGTCCGATCGCACCCGTTCCCGCGCCACCAGCAACGCGAACGCGAGGCCCAGCAGCAGGGGCATGTGGCTGGCGATGCGCGTCGCAGTGACCTCGCCGGCGAACGCGTCGACGATCACGTAACCCAGCAGCGCGACCGAATAGACGCCCGTAATCGCCGCCACCCCAATCGCGGTGACCGGCCAGACGCCGGCGGCCACCATCGCCAGACCCAATGCCAGCAACCAGGCGGTGGACTCGTGCATCAGATGCTCGCCGGACATCGCGCCGTGCATGTGGCTGGACACCATGCCGAAATCGACACCGCTGATCTGCGCGGCGGCGATCGCCACCTGGAACAGCCCGACCGCGATCAGTCCCCACCGCCGGTAGTGCGAACGCAGCCAACGCATCCTGCGCTGGTGGCCGGAGGACTCTTCGCCAATGTTCGCCATGATTCGCGACACCAGGTCGGGCCCGTCGACCGGCTCGACCGACGCCAGCCGGCGGGTCTGCGCGGCGGCGCCGATGAGCCAGGAGCGGCAGCGCCGGCACGATTCGAGATGGGCATCGACCTGCCGCGCGAGCGCCTGGGGACGCTCGCCGTCCAGTCGGGCCGAAAGCGCCTCACGCGCCGCGTCACACCGCATCCCTGCATCGTTGCGCATGCCCGGGCCGGGCGCAAAGAGCCCCCGAAATCAGCCGGCGGGAACTAATCCGTCCGGCGAACCGACCACTGGACGTCAACAGCCCCGACATTCGAAGAGGTATTCGTGTTCCTGCCCGAAAACCCCCGACGGTGACCGCCCCGATCTGGATCGCCTTCCCGCCCGAGGTGCACTCGACGCTGCTCAGCAGCGGGCCCGGAGCCGGGCCGATGCTCGCCGCCGCCGCGACATGGTCGTCGATGAGCAGCCAATACGCCGAAGCCGCAGAGGAACTCACCGGGCTCCTGGGCGCCGTGCAGGGCGGCGCGTGGGAGGGGCCCACCGCCGAGCAGTACGTCGCGGCCCACGCCCCGTACCTGGCCTGGCTGCTGGAGGGCTCCGCCAAGAGCGCGACGGCCGCGGCGCTGCACGAGACGGCGGCCGGGGCTTACACCGCGGCACTGGTTGCCATGCCGACGATGCCCGAGCTCGCCGCCAACCACGCGACGCACGCGGCGCTGGTGGCGACGAACTTCTTCGGCATCAACACCATTCCCATCGCCGTCAACGAGGCCGACTACGCGCGCATGTGGGTGCAAGCCGCCACGACGATGACCACCTACCAAGTGGCCGCCGAATCCGCGCTCGCGGCGGTCCCCACCACCACGCCCGCGCCCATGATCGTGGCCCCGGCCGCGGAGGCGAGCGTCGCAAGCGCGCAGGCCGCCGACACGCCGCAACCGGCGCGGACCTATCCGTCCTGGCAGGACCAGCTCACCGCCTGGTTGCAGCAGTACACGAAGAATTTCGCTTGGCCGGTCTCCAAAGACCTCAACCCCGGTGGCTGGCCGTTTCCGCCGGTGCCATTCGTCAACGGCCTCGCCTCGTTCTTCGGTCAATTGGGGCTATCGCCGGCGCTTTCCAGCGCCCTGGGCTGGGCGATCTTTCACACGCTGATGATCTTCTGGCCCTTCATGCAGGCCGCCATCCAGATGGCGGTGGTGCTGGCGCCGATGGTGGTGTCCGTGCTGGGCGCCGCCGCGGCCGGGGGAGCGGCGGCCGCGGTCACCGCGATCAGCGTCGCCGTCCCGCTGTCGGCCGCCGCGCCGCTGCCGGCGCCCGCGCCCGCGCCGGCGCCGATGGCGACCGCGCCGGCGCCGGCGATCGGCACCGCTCCGGCGAGCGTGAGCAACGCCCAGACCATGTCCAGCGCCCCCGCATCGACGGTGGCCGCACCGGCCGGTGGCGGACCGTTCGGCGGCGGGCCGGGCGCCGG
>NZ_LZJA01000165.1:0-7260 GCF_001666785.1 Mycobacterium sp. E3305
CCGATGCAGTAGTGGGCGCCGGTGCCACCGAACCCGACGTGGGGGTTCGGGTCGCGCAGGATGTTGAAGGCGTGCGGGTCCTCGAAGACCTCTTCGTCGAAGTTGGCCGAGCGGTAGGACATCACCACCCGTTCGCCCTTCTTGATCCGCACGCCGGACAACTCGGTGTCCTCGTTGGCGGTGCGCTGGAACGCCGAGACCGGGGTGGCCCACCGGATGATCTCGTCGGCCGCGGTCGACGGGCGCTCCTTCTTGAAGAGCTCCCACTGATCGGGGTTGTTGGCCATCGCGATCATGCCGTGGGTGATCGAGTTGCGCGTGGTCTCGTTGCCCGCCACCGCGAGCATCACCACGAAGAAACCGAACTCGTCGTCGGAGAGCTTCTCGCCGTCGATGTCGGCCTGGACGAGCGTGGTGACGATGTCGTCGGTGGGGTTCTTGCTGCGCTCCGCGGCCATCGCCATGGCGTAGGTGATCAGTTCCATCGACGACTGCGCGGGATCGACGTGAGCGTACTCGGGGTCGGTGCCGCCGGTCATCTCGTTGGACCAGCGGAAGAGCTTGTCGCGATCCTCCTGGGGAACGCCGAGCAGGCCCGCGATGGCTTGCAGCGGCAGCTCGCACGAGACCTGCTCGACGAAGTCGCCGCTGCCCTCGTGCGCCGCGGTCTTCGCGATGTTCTGGGCACGCTGGGCCAGCTCGGCCTCCAGCCGTCCGATGGCCCGTGGCGTGAAGCCGCGCGAGATGATCTTGCGCAGCCGGGTGTGGTGGGGTGCGTCCATGTTGAGCATGACGCTGCGCTGCAGCTCGACCTGCTCGCGCTTCATCTCCGGCGGCCACGTCGGGATGGCGCCGTTCATCCAGCTCGAGAAGATGTCGCTGCGCTTGGACACCTCCTTGACGTCGGCGTGCTTGGTGACGAGCCAATATCCGTGGTCCTCGAACCCGCCCGCGCCATTGGGGATGTCGACCCAGTGGATGGGCTCCGCCTTGCGCAGCTCGGCGAGTTCCGCGACGGGCAGCCCGGCGAGGTTGACGTCGGGGTCGAGAAAGTCGAAGTCGGCGGGGATGTTGGGGGGTGCCATGATGTGTGCGCTCCTCAATTGCAACGTGTTCTAGTGCCAGTAAAACACGGCTCCTGCGCAGATAAAAGGCAGGTCACCATCGTCGCTTGTCAGACTAATGAAACGTGTTCTAGCCTGACGGAATGGGTAACCCGGTAATCGTCGAAGCCACCCGCAGCCCCATCGGCAAGCGCAACGGATGGCTGTCAGGGCTGCATGCGACCGAGCTGCTTGGCGCGGTGCAGAGGGCGCTGGTGGAGAAGGCCGGCATCGACGCCGGCGACGTCGAACAGGTCATCGGCGGCTGCGTGACGCAGTTCGGCGAGCAGTCCAACAACATCACCCGGGTCAGCTGGCTGGTCGCCGGGCTGCCGGAGCACGTCGGCGCCACGACCGTGGACTGCCAGTGCGGCAGCAGCCAGCAGGCCAACGGGCTGGTGGCCGGGTTGATCGCGGCGGGTGCCATCGACATCGGCATCGCCTGCGGAATCGAGGCCATGAGCCGCGTCGGACTCGGCGCCAACGCCGGTCCCGACCGAAGCATCCTGCGGCCCGCGTCGTGGGACATCGACCTGCCCGACCAGTTCACCGCGGCCGAGCGGATCGCCAAGCGGCGGGGCATCACCCGCGACGACATCGACGAGTTCGGCTACCAATCGCAGGCCAAGGCCAAGCGGGCGTGGGAGGAAGGCCGGTTCGACCGCGAGATCTCCCCGATCGAGGCGCCGGCACTGGACGAGAACAAGCAGCCGACGTCCGAGCGGGTGACCATCTCCCGCGACCAGGGCCTGCGGGAGACCACCCTGTCGGGGCTGAGCTCGCTGAAGCCGGTCATCGAGGGCGGAATCCACACGGCGGGAACGTCGTCGCAGATCTCCGATGGCGCCGCGGCGGTGCTGTGGATGGACGAGGACAAGGCCAAGTCGCTCGGATTGCGGCCGCGGGCCCGCATCGTCAGCCAGGCGCTGGTCGGCGCCGAGCCGTACTACCACCTCGACGGCCCCGTCCAGTCCACCGCCAAGGTGCTGGAAAAGGCCGGCATGAAGATTGGTGACATCGACATCACCGAGATCAACGAGGCGTTCGCGTCGGTGGTGCTGTCCTGGGCGCGGGTGCACAACCCGGACATGGACAAGGTGAACGTGAACGGTGGGGCGATCGCGTTGGGCCACCCGGTGGGCAGCACCGGCAGCCGGCTGATCACCACCGCGCTGCACGAGCTGGAGCGCACCGACCAGAGCACCGCGCTGATCACCATGTGCGCGGGCGGTGCCCTGTCAACCGGCACCATCATCGAACGCATCTAGCCTCTCGGTGCTCGTCTCCGAAGAGAGCCGCATCGCCGCGGCGCAGGCCTACATCGACGCGCTCGTCAGCCATCACGGCGACTCCGTTCCGTTCGCCGCGCGGTGCACCCGCGTCGAGCAAGGGATCAAGAACGGGTTCTCCGGAAACCATCTGCGCCGCAGCATGAATCGTGGTCCGCAGTACCGATTTCTCGCGGACACGACGCCGCCGGATTACCGAATCGACGGAGACCGGGTGCACGCGGCGTACACCGTGCTGACCAAGGCGGCGTTCGGCGGCCGTCGGCTGGCCGCACGAGTCAACGAGACGTTCGTGATACCGGCCGAAAGCTCAAGCGGCAAGGCCGAAATCCACCACATCAAGGTTCGCTTCCAACCATTTGTCCAGCGCTAAGGGAACATCATGCCTAAACCGAAGCCACGCTCTTTGAACGCCCCCTGGGTCGGCTTCATCATCAAATGGATGGCCAAGGGCAACACGTGGATCTACCGACGCAGCAACGGAAAACTGGGCGGCACCTTCGGCAACGCGCCGGTCGCCCTGCTCACCACGACGGGCCGTAAGACCGGTGAACCGCGGGTGAGCCCGCTGCTGTATCTACGCGAAGGGAACCGGGTGGTACTGGTCGCATCGAAGGGCGGCAGCGACAAGAACCCATTGTGGTACCTCAACCTCAAGGCCAATCCCAAAGTCTCCGTGCAGATCAAGGACGAGGTGCTGCAGCTGCAGGCCCGTGACGCCACCGAGGCCGAGCGCGCGGAGTACTGGCCGAAGCTGGATGCCATGTACCCGTCATTCGGTGACTACCGATCGTGGACGGACCGCGTCATCCCCATCGTCATCTGCGACCCGTAACGTTTCCCTCGCTGCAGGTTGAGAAAGATCCTGGCGACGTCGTCGACGCTGACGTCGGCGAAGCCGCGGGCACTGAACAGCTCGACGGCGAAAGGGTGATTCTGCCGGCTTCTTTCGGCGGGCGCGACGAAGACCCGTTGTGGTATCGCATTCTGAAGGAGCATCCCGAAGTGCGGGTGCAGATCCGCGACCGGCAGCTGGATCTGGTGGCCCGGGATGCCACAGACGCTGAGCGCGAACGCTATTGGCCGCCGCTGAAGCGGATCTGCCCTCGCTACCGCAAATACCGTCGGGCCATCGACCGTGTCATCCCGCTCGTGGTCTGCGAGCCGTGCTAGGCGCGGCCGGTTTGTCTGGGTAGGACCGTCGGTGAAAACGGAGCAGCCGGCCTTGGCCGTCCGCCGCCGAACCATCCGTTGCACCCGGGCACGGCACCTCAGGGCTTGACTGAGCATATCGCCGTATGTGACGATTTCGTCAGAAAGCATGCGCCGTGGCCGCCAAGGCGCGCTGTGAGGAGAACGATGCGTCGCACACCGGCCGGTGTCCCGGTATACGAACCAGACCTCTACTCCGCCGCCGCCATCGTCGATCCCTACCCGCACTACCGGCGCCTGCGCGACCTCGGCCCGGTGGTCTGGCTGGCCAAGCAGAAGGCGTACGCGCTCCCCCGCTACGCCGAGAGCAAGGCCGTGTTGCGTGACGACACGACGTTCCTGTCGGGCAGGGGCGTCTCCCTGAACCCGATCACCAATCGCCTATCGCGAGGCACGACCCTCAACAGCGACGGCGACGAGCACGATCAACGTCGCAAACTGGTCGCGCACCGACTGTTGCCGCGCGTGCTGCGTGCGATCAGCGACAGCGTGGACGCCACCGCCGCGGCGGTCGTCGATGCCGCGCTCGCCCAGGGTGCGGTCGACGGGGTAAACGACCTGGCGGCCGCCCTGCCGCTGGCCGTGGTGCCTGACCTCATCGGTTGGCCGCGGGATGGTCGACGTCACCTCATCGACTGGGGCGGAGCCACTTTCGATGTCCTCGGCCCGCTGAACTGGCAAGCGATCAAGTCGACGCCTCGCGCGTTGCAAATGCTGCGGTTCGCGCGCCGCGTGGTTCGCCAGCGGGCCGTTCTCGACGGCAGCATGGCACACGAGCTTCTGCTTGCCGCCGACGAAGGCAAGCTGTCGCACCGCGAGTGTCCGCCGCTGATGGTCGACTATCTCGCGCCGTCGATCGACACCACCATGAGCGCCATCTCCAACGCGTTGCACCTGTTCGCCAGCCACCCCGAGCAGTGGCGGCTGCTGAAAGAGGACCCGGGCCTCATGACGAACGCCGTCAATGAAGTGGTCCGGTACGAGCCCCCGCTGCGCGCATTCGCGCGCTGGGTGGCCAGCCAAACTGAAATAGCCGGCACGCCAATGCCGTCCGGTGCTCGCGCCCTTGTGATGTACGCCTCTGCCAACCGAGACGAACGCGAATGGGAGGAACCCGAAGCCTTCGACATCCGCCGCGACGCCAGCCGTCAAATCGGCTTCGGTCACGGAGCGCATGCCTGCGCCGGCCAAGGTCTGGCGCGCCTGGAAACGTCGGCCATGCTGCGCGCCCTGATTGAGCGCGTCGACCGCATCGAGGTCACCGGAACACCGAAGTGGGCGATGAACAACATCATCCGCCGTCACGAGGCCCTGCCGCTCAAGCTGGTTCCGACATAAATTCGCGTGGTGTCAGCTCGACGCCGCCCGCGCCAAACTGAAAGGGACTCAATGAGACTCTTGCCCCCGGCCGCCGAGCCGTTCACTGCTCCGCCCGACCGGGACATGCTCCCCTCGGAGCGCCGAGAATTCGTCCGCACGCACCGGACGTGCGTCTTCGGTTACCGCCGCCGCCATGACGGCCCGGCCATGTCGATCGTGTATTACGTCCCGACCGATGACGATGAGCTGCTCGTGTCCACCATGGCCGGACGCGCGAAGGCGAACGCGGTGGCGCGGGACCCGAAAGTGAGCATTTGTGTGCTCGACGAGCGCTGGCCGTTCTCCTTCTTGCAGGTACACGCCGACGCCGTCATCGATAAAGACCCCGACCTCACCGTCGACGTCATGATGGCCGTCGGCTGGCGCATGTCCGGACAGCAGGCGGGCCCGGAAGCCCGGCCCTTCGTCCGGGAAATGGCCGAGCGCGAAGACAGACTGGTGCTTCGTTGTCGTCCCTACGCGACCTTCGCCACACCGCCGCGTCACCTGTATGCGAACGAGGAAGCGAACGAGCTGACGCACTGGGGATCATCGTCGCTCCCCTGGAACGCTCCGGATCCGGTTGCCCGGTAGCTGAATCAGGCCCCGTACACATGAACCGGCGGGCGGGCCTTGGCGAGCAGGTCGGCGACGACGGGCCCCAGTTCCGCGGGATCCCACCTTGCGCCCTTGTCGATCTGCGGCCCGTGTGCCCAGCCCTCCGCGACCCGGATCTTGCCGCCCTCGACCTCGAACACCTTCCCGGTCACGTCGCGGGATTCCGCGCTGCCCAGCCACACCACCAGCGGCGAGACGTTCTCGGGCGCCATGGCGTCGAAATCCTGGTCCTGCGTTGCCATCATCTCGGCGAAGACCGTCTCGGTCATACGGGTGCGGGCCGACGGCGCGATGGCGTTGACCGTCACGCCGTAGCGGCCCATCTCGGCGGCGCCGACCAGCGTCATCGCCGCGATGCCGGCCTTGGCCGCGCTGTAGTTGCCTTGCCCGACGCTGCCCTGCAGGCCGGCGCCCGAACTGGTGTTGACGATCCGCGCGTCGACGGCCTTGCCCTCTTTGGACAACCCGCGCCAGTACGACGCCGCGTGCCGCATGGTGGCGAAGTGGCCCTTGAGATGTACGGCGATAACGGCGTCGAACTCCTCCTCGCTGGTGTTGGCCATCATCCTGTCGCGGACGATGCCGGCGTTGTTGACCAACACGTCCAGCCCGCCGAAGGTGTCGACGGCGGTCTGGATCAGGGCGGCCGCTTCGTTCCAGTCGGCGACGTTGGATCCGTTGGCGACGGCTTCCCCACCGGCCGCGGTGATTTCGTCGACCACGCCCTGGGCGGCGCTGCCGCCCCCGGCCGGCGAGCCGTCCAGGCCCACGCCGATGTCGTTGACCACCACGCGCGCACCTTCGGCCGCGAAGGCGAGCGCATGCGCGCGACCGATACCGCCGCCCGCTCCGGTGACGATGACCACGCGGCCGTCAACCACTCCCATTGTTCGTGTCTCCTCTACTTGATCGCGCCGGCGTTCGTTGTGGCCAGGTAGTGCGGCGGCTCGCCCCCGCCGTGCACCTCGAGCGACGCGCCGCTGATGTAGGACGCCGCGTCCGATGCCAAAAAGGCTGCGGCCCAGCCGATGTCGTCGGGCTTGGCGAGTCGGCCCAGCGGCACGTTCTTGGAGATTGCGGCGATGGACTCGGCGTCGCCGTAGAAGAGCTCGGATTGCTCGGTCTCGACCATGCCGACGACACAGGAGTTCACCCGGACCTTCGGCCCCCATTCCACCGCCAGGGTCTGTGTGAGGCTTTCCAGGCCGGCCTTGGCCGCCCCGTAGGCGCCGGTGCCGGGCGATGGCCGTCGACCGGACAGACTGCAGATGTTGATGATCGACCCGCCGCGGTCCTGGTTCTGCATCTTCTCGTTCGCGTGTTGGGAAACCGACAGTGCGCCAATGAGGTTGAGTTCGATGATCTTGCGGTTGAACTTCGCGCTGGACTCCGCGGTCAGCACGTACGGCGAACCGCCGGCGTTGTTGACCACGACGTCGAGCCGGCCGTGCCTGTCGACGATGGTGTCGATGAGCGCCTTCACGGCGTCGTCGTCGCGGACGTCGCAGGAATGGAACTCGTACGGCAGGCCCTCGACGGCCCGCCGTGCGCAGGTGATGACCGTCGCGCCCTGCCCGGCGAACACCGAGCTGATGCCGGCGCCCACCCCCCGGACCCCGCCGGTTACCAGAACCACCCGCGCGACGGGATGGCGTTGACCGGGGGAAAGTCGACGGTGA
>NZ_LZJA01000166.1:0-41922 GCF_001666785.1 Mycobacterium sp. E3305
TCGATCGGAACCGCCGAACAGATCGAGGCCTTCACGGCGTTCCTGCAGAAGCGATCTCCGGCTTGGGCGGTCAGCCGCGATCGAGACGCGTTTGTCCAGACCCGACGACCGGCGTGGCTGGCGCCGCACGAGGACGGCTGACCGCCCATGACCGAGTTACCGCAGGGCACGTCGGAACTGACCGGGTGCGACGAGATCCTCGTTGCCGCCGACGGTCCCGTCCGGATCGTGACGCTGAACAACCCCGACGACGCCAACGCGGTCAACAACAGAATGCACACGGCATTCTCGAGACTGTGGGCGACGCTGGCCGAAGATGCCGACGCGCGGGCTGTGCTGATCACCGGCACGGGCGACTACTTCTCCGCCGGCGGAAACCTGGTGGAGTGGCTGGAAACCCACGTCAACAACCCGGTGACACGCCGCGCCGGGATGCGCGACGCCCGCCGCATCGTGCGGGACATGATCGACTTTCCGCTGCCTGTGGTCGCGGCCGTCAACGGGCCCGCGGTCGGCTTCGGGTGCAGCATCGCGGTGTTGTGTGACATCGTCCTGATGTCCGACCGCGCGTTCTTCGCCGACACTCACGTCGCGAGCGGCCTGGTCGCCGGTGACGGTGGGTCGGTGCTGTGGCCACTGTTGATGAGCCTGCTGAAGGCCAAGGAATACCTGATGCTCGGCGAACGCATCAAGGCCGACAAGGCCGTCGAGTTGGGCCTGGCCAACCGCGTCGTGTCGCACGCGGAGATCAAGCAGGAGGGGCTGTCGATCGCCCACCGCCTGGCCGCGTTACCACCGAGGGCGGTGCAGGACACCAAACGAACGCTGAACCTGCACGCCCAGCGCGCGATCACCGGCATCCTCGAATACGGGATCTCCGCGGAGACCGAGTGTTTCACCACGCCCGAACACCGGGCCGCCATCGACAAGTTCCTCGGCCGACAGTGACGGACAGCGATCCGCTCATTCGCCGCGAGGACCATGGCGGCATCGCCGTCCTCTTCCTCAATCGGCCACGCCGGCGCAACGCCCTCTGTTACGAAACCTGGACCGAGCTGTCGATCGCGCTCGGCGGAGTGGTTGCGTACGGCGACCGCGCGTTGGTCTTAGCCGGCGCCGGAGACTTCTTCTGCGCCGGTGGGGATTTGAAGACGGGGCCGGCACGCGGCGACGGTCCATTGGGCCCTGCCGGCCGCGTCGAGCACGCCCAACGCGTAATGGAACAACTCAAAGCTGTGCCGATACCGACGATCGCAGCAGTCGAGGGTGCGGCCGTCGGCCTCGGCTGGAGCTTGGCGCTGGCGTGCGACCTCGTCGTGTGCGCTTCCGACGCATTTTTTGCCGCCCCGTTCGTCGCGCGTGCGGTGGTGCCCGACGGCGGATTGGCCTGGCGCTTAACGCAGCAGCTGGGCCGCAACCGCGCTGCGTCGTTGCTGCTGCGAGGAACACGATTGCCGGCCGGCGAGGCGGAGCAGCTCGGGCTGGTGACCGAGATCGTCGAACCCGGATCCGCCGTCAGCCGCGCCCTGTCCATCGCCGACGAAATCTCCCGAGCCGATGCGGGGGCGGTGGAGATGACGAAGCGGCTGATCAATTCCGCCGAGGCCGCCCAGCTCGCCGCCTTCCATCCGCTCGAGCTGGCGATGGCGACCGTGGCGCAACAACGTTCGGCGGCCGCCAAGGGCCGGGCCGGGTACGCCTGACGTCAGCGCGGCATCCCGAGGCCAACAGTCGAGATCAGATCGCGCTGGATCTCGCTGGTGCCGCCGCCGATCGTGTGGAGCAAGGACAGCAAGAGGCCTTCGGAGAAGTGCCCGTCGAGCACCGCGTCGGGATCGTCCGGCATGAGTTCGCCTGCCGGACCCAGGATCTGGGCCCCGAGTGCGCGCAGTTCGGCGGTCAGTTCGGAGTGATACAGCTTCGACAACGACGGAAGCGCGGGATCCAGGGCGCCGGCCGCCTGCAGGTGCGCTACGCGATACGACAGGGCGCGGCCCACCTCGACGCGTTCGACGGCGCGGGCCAACGCGATGCGGTTGGCCGGATCGGACAGGGGGTCGTGCGCCGAGCCCTTCTGCGCGTGGCACCAGTCGATGAGCTCATCGAGGTAGCGTTGCGCCTGGGCCGCCCTGGTGACGTTCGACCGTTCGGCGTCAAGCAGCGCCTTCCCGACCGTCCAGCCCTGCCCCTCGGCTCCGACGAGGTTGGCGGCGGGCACACGCACACCATCGAAGAACTCCTCGGCGAAGGTCGGATACCCGGTCATGGACCGGATCGGCCGGCGCGTGATTCCCGGACTTTCCAGGTCGACGAGGAAGAACGAGATTCCGGCCTGGCGCTTGTCCTCGATGGGCGAGGTGCGCGCCAGGACGAAGATCCAATCGGCGAGCACGCCGTTGCTGGTCCACGTCTTCTGTCCGTCGAGGACGTACTCGTCGCCGTCTCGCCGGGCCGTCATCCGCAGCGACGCCAGATCCGAGCCGGCCTCAGGTTCCGAATAGCCTTGTGCCCACATGCGTTCCGATCGGGCGATCGCCGGCAGGTGCTCGGCCTTCTGCTCGGGCGTGCCGTATTTGAACAGCACCGGTGCCAGCATGTTGACTCCGTTGGTGTTCACCAGCGGTGCGCCCGCATAAGCGAGTTCCTCGCGGATGACCACCTGTTCGACGATCCCGCGTCCGCCGCCCTCGTACTCGGCGGGCCAGTGCGGCACGAACCAGCCCTGCTCGTGCAACTTTCTGCAGAACGAGACCGCACGTTCGTGGG
Organism: Mycobacterium sp. E3305; assembly: GCF_001666785.1. Lineage (NCBI taxonomy): Bacteria > Bacillati > Actinomycetota > Actinomycetes > Mycobacteriales > Mycobacteriaceae > Mycobacterium > Mycobacterium sp. E3305. The sequence continues at coordinate 2,767 of NZ_LZJA01000166.1, forward strand.
CGTCGCGCGGCAGGTAGTCGGGATTGGCCGCGGTGCGGCGGAACTCGTCGGCGAGGTTGTCCGCCAGCCACTCGCGGATCGAAGTCCGCAGTGCCTCGGTGTTCTCGTCACCGCCGAATTGGATGAGGGGCTTGCACGGCATGGCTAGATGCGCTCGGTCGGTTTGGAGCCCTTCTTCATCAGCTCCGCCATGAATTCCTGGAATTCCTTGCTGCCGGTCACCATCGCCTGCAGGTCGTTGGTGGCCTGCTGGTGGGTGCGGAACCCCATCGTCTCCCACGCGCGGATGACGCCGGATTTGACGGCCTGCAACGTGATGAGCGGCGCCTTGGCGATTTGGGTGGCCAGTTCCTCCACGGTGGCCTCAAGCTTGTCGGCCGGGACCACCCGGTTTACGAGACCGAACTCGAGCGCTTCCGCCGCGCTCAATCGCTGGGCGGTGTAGAGGTATTCGGCGGCCCGCTTGTAGTTCATGAAGACCCACGGCTCGAACATGGTCTCGGCGCCCGGCAGGCCGAACCCCGGCACCAGGGGCATCTGAAACCACGCGTCCTCGGAACACACCGTGATCTCGGGGATCAGCGCCCAGGTGGTACCTCCGCCGATCGCATACCCATGCACCTGGGCGATCACCGGCTTGGGGAATTCCCACAACTTCAGCACCGGCCATAAAAACAACTGCGCGGCCGAACGCCACACCTTGCCGGACGCTTGCAGTTCGGCCATGAATTCGGGGTACGCACCGGTGGGGATGTGACCGGAGCAGAACCCCTTGCCGTTGGCCTTGATGATGACGACCTTGATGTCATAGTCGTACTGCGCATCGTCAAGCGCCTCGTTGACGCTGTGGACCATTTCCGAGCTCTGGGCGTTGGCGGCGTCCGGGTTGTTGAGGATGATCCGCGCGATCGGGCCATCTTTCTGGTAGATCACGTGCTCGAGTTCTCGCGTTTCCATCGTTCGTCCTCCTCAACACCGGGCAGACGATCACCACGCCGTCAGCATGGTGCAACTATACAGATAATGTATTAGTGTTCTTTGGGAAGGGACGGTGCCGATGACGACGATCGAGTTACGTTGGGATCCGTTCGACCGCGCGTTGCACGAGAATCCGTATGGGGTCTGGAAACGGCTGCGCGACGAAGCGCCAACTTACTACAACGACCAGTACGGCTTCTACGCTTTGAGCCGGTTCGCCGACGTGATGGAAGCGTCGCTGGATACCGAGACGTTTTCCTCGTCGCACGGGATCACCCTCGACGCGATCACCGACGAGCCTTGGCCGCCGCCCCGGGCGATGATCATGATGGATCCACCCGACCACACCGCACTGCGAAAGATGGTCAATCGCACCTTCTTCCGCACTCAAGTCGCCCAGCTCGAGGACCGGGTCCGCTCGCTGTGCTGCGCCTACCTGGATGCGTTCGTCGGCACCGACGGCTTTGACTACGTGCGCGACTTCTCGATGAAGCTCCCGGTGATGGTGATCAGCTCGCTGCTGGGTTTCCCCGAGGAAGACCACGACAACCTGCGCGAGTGGTCGGATGCCCAGCTGCATCGCGACGAGGGCACGACCGAGCTGAATGAGGAGGGCCAGCAGGCCAACGTGAAACTGCTGGGCTACTACGCCGATCAGATTCAGCGACGGCGGGCCGCACCGACCGACGACATCGTCGGCAACCTGATGAGCTCCGACCTGGTCCAGGCGGGCCGCGAGACCCGCCGCCTGGACGATGGCGAAGTGTTGATGTTCATCGCGATGATCAACGTCGCCGGCAACGAGACAGTTGCCCGCTTGCTGGGGTGGGCCGCGCTGACACTGGCGAGATACCCCGACCAGCGGGCCAAGTTGGTCGACCGGCCCGACCTGATCGGCAACGCCGTCGAGGAACTGCTGCGCTACGACGCCCCCTCGCCGGTACAGGGCCGCTACACGAAACGCGACGTCACTTACAACGGCACGCTCATCCCGGCGGGCTCGCGCGTTGCCCTGCTGACCGGGTCGGCGGGCCGCGACGAACGCCAATACGAGAACCCCGACGTCCTCGACGTCGAGCGCACGGGAATCCGGCACATCAGCTTTGGCCATGGTTCACACTTCTGCCTGGGCGCGGCGCTGGCCCGCCTCGAGGCCCGGGTGGCGCTGGAAGAGACGTTGAAGCGTTTCCCGACCTGGGACGTCGACCGTGATGCCGTGACGTACGTGCACACCAATTCCGTGCGCGGCCCCGCCAGCGTGCCGATGCGGCTGTGACACCCGACCTCGCCGTCCGCACCGAAGGCGCGGTGCTCTGGTTGGTCTTGGACCGCCCCGAGGCCGGCAATTCGGTGACGCGGGCGGTGCAGCAGGCCCTCATCGAAAACCTCCGCTCCGCGTCCGACGACGCGGGCGTCAGGGCGGTGGTGCTCACCGGCCGCGGTGACAAGCATTTCTGCACGGGACCGAATCTTCGGGACCCGGGAATGCAGCCCAAGAAGGACCGCATTGCGGGCGACGCCGCCCGCATTCTGCGTACCGGGTCTCAGGCGGTGGTGACGGCGTTGCTGGACTGCGAAAAGCCGGTGTTGTGTGCGCTCAACGGGACCGCCGCAGGGGTGGGCGCCAGCATGGTGCTGGCGTGCGACCTCATCGTGGCCGCCGAAAGTGCTCGCATCATCGAGCTTTTCGCGCGGCGCGGGCTCGCACCGGACGGGGGTGCCGCCTATCTGCTGGCGCGCAAGGTTCCGTTCAACGTCGCAAAGCAGCTGCTGCTTTTCGGCGAGGAGCTCTCCGCCGCGGAAGCCGAGAGGATCGGCCTGGTCAATAAGGTCGTCGGTGCCGATGACCTGGAAGCCGAGACGGCCGCCTGGGCCCAACGGCTCGCCAGCGGGCCCACCCGTGCGCTGGCGGCGGCCAAGGCGATGCTGAATCAGGCATTCGACGTCGACCGCGATGCCGCGTTTCGCACCGAGGCGCTGTTGGTGGAGCAGGTCGCCGCGACCGACGACGTCGCCGAGGGCATGGCGGCTTTCACCGAGCGACGCGACCCGGACTTTCGTGGGCGCTGAGAGACGCTCATGACGCTGCACCGAAACGCCGCATCGCTGGACGGCCGGGTCGCCGTCGTCACGGGCGGGGGCGGTGGGATCGGAAGCGCCATCGCCGAGGCCCTCACCGAATTCGGCGCACGGGTGGCCATCTGGGAGAAGGACCATCCGAGTGCCACGGAGGTGGCCGCGCGGGTCGGCGGCCTCGCGTGCGTCACCGACGTGCGCGACGCCGAACAGGTCGACGCGGCGCTGGCCACGACCGTCGACGCGCTGGGGGTTCCGACCATCCTGGTGAACAATGCCGGCGGGGTCTTCTGGTCGGGCCTGCTGGACACCTCGCCCAACGGCTGGGATGCCCTGATCCGGATCAATCTGACGCAGGTGCTGCTCTGTACGCAACGCGTAGCGCGGGCCTTGGTCGAGGCGGGACAGGGCGGCAGCGTCATCAACATCAGCACCATCGAGGCGGTCCGCGCCGCGCCCGGGTTTGCCGCCTACGCCGCGGCCAAAGCGGGCGTGGTCAACTTCACCAAGACCGCCGCGCTTGAATTGGCACCGCACAACATCCGCGTCAACGGGCTCGCGCCCGACTTCACGCTCACCGAGAGCCTGCAGAAGATGGCGCCCAACGGCGTCGAAAACGCCAAACTCATGGTGCCGATGGGCCGCGCGGGCCACGTCGACGAAATGGCCGGCGCCGCAATCTTCCTCGCCAGTGACCTCAGCGCCTACGTGACCGGGCAGACGCTGCACGTCGACGGCGGGACATCGGCGGCCGGCGGCTGGTATCACCATCCGCAATCGGGGCGCTACGTACTCGGCCCCTCGACCCCGGTGCCCTAGCCCCGATGCACGACACCGAAATTCGGGACCTGTTGGCGAAGGAGGAAATTCGTCAACTGCCCTTCCGTTACGCCGCCGCGATCGAAACGCGGGACGTCGATGCGATGGCCGAATTGTTCGTCCCGCACGCCCGGTTCGGCGAGCACGGAGAGGGCCCCGAGGCGCTGCGCCGGCTGATGTCGGCCAGCGTCGACGGGAGCGTATTCGCGGTCATCCTCGTCGCTAACCACCTCGTCGAGCTGGACACAGCGGACCGCGCCCGCGGGCAGGTCTGGGCCCAGTGTTTCGCCCAGACCGACGCCGAGGGGTTTGTCGAACAGCTCATCAAGTACGAGGACCGCTACGAGCGGCACTGCGGGCGTTGGCTTTTCCTGCACCGAAGGCATCACCTGTGCTACGGCGTCAGCCGCCGGCCGTCGCCCCTGACACAAGGAGCCGCAGCCTGGCCACGAAACCAGACCGGCGTCGGCGACCTGCCGCTGAGCGACCCGGTCTTCACGGCTTGGTGGCAGAGCAAGGCCGACGGGGAAACGCGGCCGTGAGCTCCGGCCGTTGCCTAGCCGAGGGGCTCTCCTTCCCCGAAGGCCCGGTCGTCTACGACGACGGCTCCGTCGTGGTGTCGGAGATGGCGGCCGGCAGGATCACCCGCGTCCGCCCCGACGGTGTCACCGAGACGGTCGCCGAGACCGGCGGTGGCCCCAACGGGGTGGCCCGGCTTCCGGACGGTCGGCTGGTGGTCTGCCAGAACGGCGGCTCCACCTTCGGACTCGGGCCGTGGCCCTACGATTTCGTCGGCTGTGCAACACTTTTCCGGCCGGTGGGGGCGCCCGACCACCCAGTCACTCCCGCGCTGCAGCTGATCGAAGCCAGCGGTCGGGTCAGCACCCTGTGCACCGAATTCACCGCGCTTTCAGGCGGCACGCTGCCGCTGATGCGGCCCAGCGACATCTGCGTCGACGGCGATGGCGGCTTCTACGTCACCGACGGCGGAGTCACGCGAGGCCGCAACCGCGGCATGACCGGCCTGCTCTACGGCACCGTCGACGGTGGGCTTCGCGAGATCGTCTACCCACTCGAGATGCCCAACGGCGTGGCCCTGTCCCCGGACGGGGCGTTGCTCTACGTGGCCGAGACGCGAACGCGCCGGGTCTGGGAATTCGCGCTCGACGGCCCCGGAATGGTGACCCGGGCGCGCGGTCTGGCAACGGTGCCCAGCGGGGGCCCGCTGAATGTCGGAGGGGCGGACGGGCTTTGTGTCGACGCCGCCGGCAGAATCCTCGTCGCGACCCTCGGGACCGGCGGTGTCACCGTGATCTCCCCGACCGGCGAGCTGTTGGGCGCGATTCCCGCCGACGATCCGATGACCACAAACGTCGCGCTGAGCCCCGACGGCGGCACCGTGTTCATGACGTTGGCATCATCGGGACGACTCGTCAGTGTCGAGAGCTGGCGGGGAAAGTCGACCGCCGCCCGGCAGTCGCCGTGAAGCCCGTCCGGCGCCGGCTGCGTTCGCCGTTCGCTCCCGCCGGCAAATCGCTCGTGATATCGGGGGCGATCGTCCCGACCGTCACTGGCTCGGTCCTGATCGCGGCATTGACCGCGTGGGCCCTGCCGACGGGTGCGGCGCTCCGCGAACACCACGTGATATTGGTCAACATCGTTGCCGGCGTCTGCTATTCGGGCACCGCCCTGCCGCTGGCCGCGATATGCGGGTACACCTTGCTGGGCCTGCCCGCGGGGGCCAACGATGCCACCGCGCGCCGCGTCGTCCTGGCCATCCCGATGAGAATGGCCGTGATCCACGGAACGGTATGGTCGGCGGCCGCCGTCATATTCGTACTCACGAATTTTCGCACCCCCTGGCTGGCCGCAACCCTGGGAGTTTCGATCCTGCTCGGTGCCGTCGTGACAACCGCGCTGTCCTATTGGATGTGCAGGTTTGCGCTGCGGCCGACGGCGGCCAGGCTGCTCACCGAAGACCCGCCGTCACGGCCACGGGGGCCGGGTCTTCGGCTGCGAGCGGTGAGCGCCTGGGTGATCGGAACGGGAGTACCGACGCTGATGGTCATGCTCGTCGCCGCGAGCGCCCTGTTCGTCGAGTACTCCGCTCATCGGCTTGCGCTGGTCGTAATCGTCCTCGTGGGTTGCGCCATGGCCTGTGGCCTGGTGGTCGCCGCATTCAACGCGTCAACGATCGCCGATCCCATCGACGAGGTCAGGCACGGCATGCAACGCGTGCAGCGCGGCGAATTCGACGTGTCCGTTGCCGTTTTCGACGCCTCCGAGCTCGGTCTGTTACAGGCGGGCTTCAACACCATGGCGACCGGACTGCGGGAACGAGAACGGCTGCGCGACCTGTTCGGCCGCCACGTCGGCCAGGATGTGGCCCGTCTGGCCGAGCAACTCGCCGCCGCCGGTGACCAGATCGAGATGGGCGGTGTCAACCGCGAAGTGGCGGTGTTGTTCGTGGATCTGGTCGGCTCGACGCGGCTGGCCACCACACTGGAGCCGCCCGAGTTGCTGGCGACGCTAAACGACTTCTTCACGATGGTCGTGAACGCGGTCGAAGCGAATCGGGGCTTCGTCAACAAGTTCGAAGGGGACGCCGCGCTGGCGATCTTCGGCGCCCCCCTCGACGACGATGACCGCGCCGCGCATGCGCTGGCGACGGCGCGCGAACTCAACAGGATTTTGAATCCGCCCGGCGCGCCGATCAGGGCCGGCATCGGCGTCTCGGCCGGCATGGCGGTGGCCGGCAACGTCGGCCACCCCGGCCGCTATGAGTACACGGTGATCGGCGACCCGGTCAACGAGGCGGCGCGGCTCACCGACGTCGCCAAGCTGTCGGTGGGCGTCGCCGCGTCCGCCGTGGCGCTGGACATGGCCGATCAGGAGGAGTCGCACCGATGGCGGGTCGTCGACTCGAAAGTGCTACGCGGACGGGCGAATTCGACCGACATCGCCGTCCCGGTCGATTGAAGCTCCGTGCGCGTCAGACCTTGTGAGACTTCTGCTCTTCCATCTTGTCTATGAATGCGTCGAATCCGATGCCGCCGTGGCCGGCCATGACCTCGTCGTAGTCGTACTCCGGCGGGTTGCCGCCGTTGGGGCGCCACCCGGCATCCGCGGTGCAGGACTTGAAGCCGCCCTCGGGGAAGGCGTACCAGCGCCGCGTGTTGAGTTCGACAATCTTGGCGGCCTCCTCGTCGGGCACGTCGGCGAGCATCTCCTCGGCGCGCGCGCGGCTCTTGGGCCAGAAGGAGTCGGAGTGCGGATAGTCGCATTCCCAGGTGATGTTGTCGATCCCAATCTGGTGGCGCATCGACATGCCGACTTCGTCCTCGATGAAACATCCGGAGATGTTGCGCCGGAACAGCTCCGACGGCGCCACCGTGGGGTGGATGTTCTGGTAGAACTTGTGCTTGCGCCAGACGTAGTCCGCGCGTTCGACGAGGTACGGCATCCAGCCGACGCCGCCTTCGGAGAACGCGACTTTGAGGTTCGGGTGCTTGTGAAACACCGGCGAGAAGATGAGCTCGGTCGCCGCGGCCATGGACGTTGTGCCCATCAAGGTGATCATCACCGCGAAAGGTGCCTCCGGTGCGGTCTGGGGCGGGAACCCGCCGCTGCCGAAATGCATCACCGCGGTCAGGTTCGTCTCTTCGAGCGCCGACCACACCGGCTCCCAGTACGCGGTGTGGTAGCTGGGCAGCTTCAAGTTGGTCGGGTTGTCCGGCAGCCCGATCGCCCGTGCGCCCTTGGCCGCCACCCGCTCGATCTCGGCGACGATCAGGGCCGCGTCCCACAGCGGTGTGATCGCCATCGGGATGAAGCGGGCGGGGTCGGTGGCGCACCATTCGTCGAGCGAGAAGTCGTTCCACGCCTGGACGGACAACTGGGCGAGTTCCTTGTCCTCGCCCTCCAGGAAGACGGTGCCACAGAAGCGCGGGAAGGACGGAAAGCACAGCATGGCGTGCACGCCGTCGATGTCCATGTCCGCCAGTCGGGCTTTCGGGTCGTAGCACCCGGGGATCATGTCCGCGTAGCGGATTGGGTCGACACCGAACTCCTCCGGCGACTTGCCGGCGACGGCATTCAGCCCGATGTTCGGATAGGCCCTGCCCTCGTAGACCCACTGCTGCACCGGCGGAGCCCCGTCGCGCGGGAAATCGACGATGCGGGGACCGGCGTCGAGGAATTTCTTCGGCAGTCGGTCCGCCCAGACCTGCGGTGGCTCGATCAGGTGATCATCGACGGACAGGAGCTTCATCGAAGGTTGCAGCGGCATTGTGGGAGTCGTCTCTCGAAGTCGTGCGATACGGTACAAGTGAACAGATTCTGACTATTTGACTATAGCGCCGATGGTGGCCGGAGCCCAAACGAACAGGGCGCATCAAGGAGGACCATGACAACATCCGATAGCCCACAGTCGCGCATCCCGCACGACGATTGGGCCGACCAGGACCTGCTCACCAAAGGTGAGGCGGCCGAACGGCTCGCCGCCGAGATCGCCGAGGTCGCTGCCAAACTCGGCGCGTCGGATGATCAGGACGCGACCCTGATGCGACGACTCAACGGGCTCCAGGAGGCCTACAAGCACCTGACGCGGGACCCACAGGGCTGACCCCGCTCCACTCAGGCGCGCGGCAAGCCCAGCACCCGCTGGGCGACGATGTTGCGCTGGACCTGGGCAGTTCCGCCGTAGATGCCCGCGGCGCGCGACCACACGTAGATATCCCATTCCAGGCCTTCGGTGAGCAGCGGGCCGCTGGCCGAAAGGTCCATCATGGCGTGGGCGAAGAACTGGTCGGCACGTGTCATGAGCAACTTGTCCACCGAACCCTCGGGCCCGGGAAGCCGGCCGTTCTTTCGCTCCGTGAGCGATCTCATGACCTTGATCTGCAGTGCCCGCAGCTCCACGTAGGCCTGCCCGAGCCGGGCCCGAGCCGACGGCGAGTCTTCGAGCCAGCCGACGCGAACGTCGTCCTCGAGGCGACGTAGCTGCGTCTTGAGCCGGCCGATCCAGTTGATGTCGCTGGGACCGCGCTCGTAGGCGAGCAGCTGGTTGGCAATGGACCAGCCCTCCCCGCGCCCGCCGAGCAGGTTGCCCGCGGGTACATCGACGTTGTCGAACGTGATCTCGGTGAACTCGCGGTTGCGCGCGGCGTTCACGATGGGCCGCACTTCGATGCCGGGCGTCGACATCGGCACCAGCAACACGGAAATGCCGGCGTGCTTCGGTGCGTCCGGCTCGGTGCGGCACAGCAGGAAGCACCAGTCGGCAACCGCACCGAAGCTCGTCCAGATCTTGCGGCCGTTGACGCGAAACATCTCACGCCCGCCTGCGTCGAGGCAATCGGCCCGGGTCTTGAGGCCGGCGAGGTCGGATCCGGCCTCGGGTTCGGAGAACCCTTGACACCAGCGCACCCGGCCCGACAATAGCCCGGGCAGCAGCGTGTCGCGCTGCTCGTCGGTTCCGAACAGGCGTAACGCGTTGCTGAGGTGACCGACGCCCTCGATGGGCGCGGCGCCGGCCCGCCCGAGCTCGTCGTTGAGGATCGCCTCGTAGACCGGCGCCTTGCCATGCCCCCCATACTCGACGGGAAAGGACAACCCGATGTAGCCGGCTTCGTAAAGCGTTTGGTGCCAGGCATTTTGCGCGTCAGCCCGCGCCGCCGGGTCGTCGGGAATCGCGGCGTCGGCGGCGTGCTCGGACAGCCACTGCCTGAGCTCGGCGCGGAACTGCGCTTCGGGTGCGCTGTCGTTGAAGTCCATGGCTAGGCGAGTTCCCGGTTCGCCAGCCGCAGCGCGGCGATGGCCTCGTAGTGCACCGTCTCGTCGCCGAACAACCGCCGGTCCAACAGCGCCCGACGCAGCCGCAGGTGTGAAACGTGCTCCCAGGTGATCGCGATGCCACCAAAGACCTGCACCGTGGTTTCCACCACCTCCCGGCCCGCGGCCGAGGCGTATGCCTTGGCCGTCATCGCCGCCAGCCGCGCCTCGTCGGCCGGCGAGTGGTCGATCGCCCACGCGGCGTGCCAGAGGCAACTCCGGGCGCCTTCGACTTGCACCAGGGCATCGGCGAGCAGATGACCCACGGCCTGAAACGAGCCGATCTTGACCCCGAATTGAGCCCGCTCGCCCGCATAGCGGACCGCGTCGTCCAGGGCACCCTGCATGATGCCGACCAGGTCGGCGGCGACGGCGGTCATCGCCAAGGACTCGACCCGCTGCCACCGTTCGTCTTCGATGGCCTCGCCGGTCACCACCGCCGAAGCGACCGAATCGGCTGGCAAACAATGGAATTCACGGGTCAGGTCCAGTCCGCGCGGGTCGGCGCCGCACAGTGGTGCGCACACCAGCCGACGTTGTCCGTCGGTGCGGGCGGTCAGTAGTCCGTGGGTGGCGCCCGCGGCGTCGAATGCCACCCCAGGTCGGTGAGCCGAGCCGAAACCCATCAAGTCGGGGCCGAGCACCGGCGCCAGCCGAAGGCCGCCTTCCGCGACGAGCTCCAGTTCCTTCTCGGCTCCGGCCGCCTCCAAGAGCTCGGTGGCCAGCACCGCCTGGCCCACCACCGGAACGGCGCTGAGGGTTCTGGCGAGTTCTTCGATCACGACGACGGTTTCGACGCCGCTCGCCTCGAGCCCGCACAGGCGCGGTGAACGCAACGTCGGCACACCGAGATCCACCAGGCGGCGCCACTGGGCGTCGAGCGCCTCGCCGGTCGGGATTTCGTCCGCGCTGGAAACCCCCACGCTCGCCCCCAGCTGCGCGGCGGTGTCGCGGAGCAGTTGCTGCTCGTCGGTAAAGGCGATCTCCATGGTCAGCGCAGGGTCATCTCCACGCTGGTGTATCCGCGCACCGTCGCGGTAAGCACGCGTTCCCGAGCCCCGATGGCGTAGTCGGGAAACCTGTCGGCGATGTACTCGAACACCAGCTGCGCCTCGCGGCGAGCCAACCATTGCCCGAGACAGATGTGGATTCCCCACCCGAAATACACGTCGGTGCCGCGCGGCCTGTCGATGATGAAACGGTCGGGATCGTGGTAGCGCCGTTCGTCGCGGTTGGCGCTGCCCAGGAGCAGCAGCACCCAGTCGCCGGCGTCCATGGTGACGCCGTGTCGCTCGACGGGCCTGGTCAAGGTGCGAGCCACCCAGTGGCTCGGCGTGTCGTAGCGCAGCGCCTCGTTCACCGCGGCGGGAATGACGCTGCGGTCCTTCACGATGCGCTGCCACTCCTCGGGGTGCTCGGCGAGCGCGACGAGGCCGTTGGAGATCAGCTTCTGCGTGGTTTCCGAACCGGCGGCCGACAGGAGATTGCAGAACATGAGCACCTCGTGCGGGGTCAGGGCGCGCTGGCCGCCGGCCTCGGGGTCGTCGAACGTGGCTTGCAGCACGACGCTGATCAGGTCGTCACCCGGGTCGGTGCGGCGCCGCTCGATCAGGTCACCGATGTACTGGCTGATCAGGCGGTTGGCCTCGATGGCTTTGGCCGGCATCGCGACCTGCCCTTCCTCCCGGGTGAGGAAGGCCTCCCACCAGACGCGCAGCTGCGCGCGGTCGCTGTGCGGCACGCCGAGCAGATCACCGATCACGTCCGTGGGCACCGAGAACGCGAACGCCTCCATCGCGTCGACGGTGGTACCCGGTTGCAGCCGGCCAAGGTGCGTGTGGACCACGGCCCGCAGGGCAGACTCCATGGCGGCGACCGCTTTTGGCGTGAAGAACCCTTTGAGGACCCCGCGAATGCGGTCGTGGCGAGGCGGGTCCATCGAGATCACCGAGTACTTCCGTCCGTCGTTGTCCGGGTTCTCCGGTGCCGGACCGCGCTTGGACGAGAACGTCTCCCAATTCCGCAGAGCCTGCGACACGTCGTCGAACCTGGACAGGACCCACCAGCGGTTTTCGGGATCCCGGTAGACCGGCGCCTCGTCGCGCAATCTCCGGTACACCGGGTACGGATCGTCGAAGATCGCCTTGGAGAACGGCGAATACATCAACTCGCTGGTCGCTGGCACAGCCCTGACTCTATCATCGCAATGAACAATCGGACGTTGAGTGACTAACTGCTCAGTCGCTCGGCGCCGTGCGCTCGATCAACTCGATCCAGTTGCCGTCGGGGTCAGTCGCCATCAGTCCCCGGTTGCCGCCGTCGAATGTGACCGTTCGTTCCGGTCGGGCTTGGCCACCCAGGCGCTCGATACGCGCGACGACCGCGTCCGCGTCGTCGACGCGGAAAGACAGGTGCGTGAAGCCCACCGCGTTCATCCGGCGGGGTCGGCGCTTCTCGCGCACGCCCGGTACCGGGTAGCCGAGCAACTCGAGGCGAAATCCGTCGCGTTGCAGGTAGACCAAGTCCAGCACCAGCCCGGGCACGCCCAGCAGCCGTGCCGTCTCGGGCCCGTCGACCGTCAGGCGGCCGCTTTCGTCGAATCCCATTGCCGTGCAATAGAATCGGACGGATCTTTCGAGATCGCTGACGCACAGCCCGATATGGGTGAGGCGGTCACCGGGGGTCATGCGGTGTCGTCGGCAAGTTCGTCGAGCAGCGCGTTGTGTTCCCCGAGCAAGGGTGGCCGTACGGGCCCGCCCGCAAGAGTGGCGCTGAAAAGGTATGGCGTGCCCGGATAGCGGAACGTCTCCCGCAGTTCCGGGTGGTGGACCGGCACGTGAAACCCGCGGGCGGCGATGTGTTCGTCCTCGAAGGCCTCGTCGGGTGACAGCACCGCTCCGGCGGGGAATCCGCGTCGCTGGCTCTCCAGGAAGTACTCATTCGCCGGCATCCGGGAAGCAATCAAGGTGATCGCGTCGCGGGCCGCCATAAGTATCGCGGTGGTCTCGTCGTCGGCACCGATCATCGCGATGTCGACCGGCTCGTCGCGAGAGGCGGCCATTTCCAGGAACACCGCCTCGGGAAGCTCGTCGGTCAGGCCAAGGTCCGCGAGCCAGGTCAGCAGGTTCGCGAATTCGGTCGGCTTGCGGGGTAGCACGCCGGTGGTGGCGTAGGCGCCGTCCGCGCACCGGACCTGCGTCGGTTGGCTCCGCGTGAAGTACGCGTGACGGCCGGTCTGGCGGACGCACGTCTCGTTGTTGACCAGCCAGTGGTACGTCGTCTGCTCCGAACTGACGTTGCAGGCCGCATTGACGCTGACGTCGACGAGCTGACCCTGGCCGGCCTGGTCCCGGTGCGCAAGGGCCACCAGCGCTCCGATCGCGCAATACAGGCCGGCGAGGTTGGCCGACTGCTCGCCGGCGCCACGGACCGGCGGCAGGGAGTGATCGTCGTAGCCGCAGTTCCAGACCGGACCCCCGCCGGCGAGCATGGTGAGGTCGGTGACGGGTTGGTCGGCCCGCATGCTGTCGAGGCCGAATGGGGTGACCGCCACCCAGATCAGGGACGGGTGCCGGGCATCGCCGACGGGGCCGGACCCGGAGATGACGATGTCGGCGCCAGCGATCAGGCGCCCCAGTGCGTTGGCACCCTCCGCGGTGTCGAGATCGACGGTCACCGACCTCTTGCCCACGTTGCCGCTCCACCAGCGCAGGCTGGTATCCGACCCGATGTTGTCGTGTGCGAACGGCGGTCGTGACCGATGTGAAGATCCCGCGGGAGGTTCGACCACGACGACCTCCGCGCCGAGTTCGGCGAGCAACCTTCCCCCGACGGGGGTGAACTGGCCGCTGATCTCGACGACGCGAATCCCGCTCAGCGCGTTCAGATCACACCCCGCTTCGTCAATTCGTCCAGCTCCTGATCACTGCGCCCGAGCAGCCCGCCCAGCACGTCTCGGTTGTGTTCGCCCAGACACGGCGCGGCCCGCGAAATGCTCCACGGCGACGCCGACATTCGCAGGGGAACCCCTTCGACGCGCACCGTCCCGATCTCGGGGTGCGTCACGGTCGGAAACAGTCCCCAGTTGGCGAGGTCCGGGTCTTCGTCGATCCGTTCCCGCGGCGACTTCACGACACTCGCCGGCACCCCGGCCGCAGTGAGTTCGGCTGCCAGCGAGGAGGCTTCGCGGGTCCGGGTGCAGGCGCTGACGAGTGCGTCGAGTGCGTCGGCGCCGAGCAACCGCTGCTCCAGGGTGGCGAATCGGTCCTCTGTCAATCGCGGTTCGTCGACGACTTTGGACAGCAGGGCGACGTCCCGGTCGTCGCGGCAGGCGATGGCGACCCACCGGTCCTCGCCCAGGCACGGGTAGATCCCATGCGGGGCCATTTCACCGAAGTCGGCGTGGTTACCGTCCGGGAACCCCGGCCGGCGCGCGGGCCGCTCGTTGACCGTCCAATCCAGCACCTCGGTGGGCAGCATCGCGATTCCCGCAGGCACCGTGGCCAAGTCGATGTGTTGACCCTCGCCGGTGCGTTCGCGCTGATGCAGGGCCGCCAGGATCGCGACCGTCATGTAGTAGGCGGCGACGTGGTCCATGTACGAGTAACCCCATCCCGCGGGCTCACGGTCGGGCAACCCGGCTGTGAAGGTGAGCCCGCTCAGCGCCTGAACGATGGGACCCCAGGTCTTGAAATCGCGGTAGGGGCCGCTATGTCCGAAGCCGCAGTTGGAGACGTAGATGATGTCCGGCTTGATCCGGCGCAGCTCGTCGTAGCCGAAACCCATCCTGTCCAGCACGCCGGCGGCGAAATTCTCGCAGACGATGTCGGACAGGGCGATCAGCTCACGCAACAGCTGCTTGCCTGCCTCTTGACGCAGGTTGATGGTCACCCCGAGCTTGCCCACGTTGTGGTTGTTGAAGCCGGCACCCAGATTCACGCCCCGGCGCTCGTCGACGAACGGGCCGACGCCGCGCAGCGCGTCCCACATCCCGCGCGTTGCGGGGTCTTCGACTCGGATGACCTCGGCACCGAAGGCGGCCAGGATCTTCGTCGCCCCGGCGCCCGCCAGTTGACCGCCGAGGTCGCATACCCGAAGGTGGGACAACCCGACGCTCACCATGCAACAATAAAACAGATTTTGTTCTTCTGCCAATGCCGCGCCGCAGCCAGGCCGGCGGGACGGCTACTCGCAGATTAACAGTTGATGTTCTATTGTTCAGTCTTATGGTGACGATCACAGCGGCCCGCTTCGACGAGCCGGCGTTCTACCTCGGCGACCCGAACGCCACATTCGCGCAGTTGCGCGAACACGATCCCGTGCATTGGTACGAGGAGGGCCAGTTCTGGGTGATCACCAAGTACGAAGACATCAAGGGTATCTCGGCTCGACCCGAGAGGTTCAAGTCGGAGCGCATTGGGATCATGATGGATCTGATCGCGCACCGGGAGGGCCGCGACCCTCAGGGATATGGCAACCGCGGCATCATGTTCATGGATCCGCCGGTGCACCGAGTGCACCGCAAGGCCGTCGGCGTGCGGTTCACGCCGGCCGCGGTCGCCAAGATGGAGGCCCGGGTACGCCAGGTCGTCAACGATGCGCTCGACGACCTGCCGAACGGTGAATTCGACTGGATTCAACGGGTCGCCGAGCCCATCCCCGTGTATGTGTTCGCCTACCTGCTGGGAGTGCCCGAGGAAGACTGGCCGAAGGTCGCGGGCTGGGCGACCACGATCGCCAACGTCGGTGGTGGGGCCGCGAGCGACGAGGACTACGCATTCATCTTCGAACACATCGGGCCCTATCTGATGGGCCTCGTCGCCGAACGCAAGGAGCATCCTCAGGACGATCTGCTCACGATGCTCTCCCAGGTGACCGTTGACGGGGAGCCCTTCGACGACATGCAGGTGATGATCTACGCGCTCACCTTGCTCGCCGCCGGCAGTGAGACCACGCAGAGCCTGATCGCGGGAATAGCCGATTGCCTCGACACGCATCCCGACCAATCGGCGGTGTTGTTCGCCGAACCTGGCCTGAGCGGCAACGCCGTCGAGGAGGTGCTGCGTTACTGGACGCCGGTGATGAGCATGGCCCGGCAGGCGGCCCGCGACGTTCGTCTGCGCGGTGCGGAGGTCAAGGAAGGCGACGGGGTGCTGCTCGCCTATGCGTCCGCGAACCGCGACCAGGAGCACTGGGGCCCGACCGCCGAACAGTTCGACATCCACCGCCAGGACGCCGCCAATCACCTCGGCTTCGGGGTCGGCGAGCACTTCTGCATGGGCGCCGCCCTGGCTCGACGCGAAGCTCGTCTGCTGCTGGAGGAAGTGGCGCGGCGCGCCAAGGGGATTCACGTGGTCGGCGACCGAGTGCCCCGCGTGTCGACGCTGGTGCACACGCACGACCACCTGCCTGTTGTGCTCGACTACCGCTGAGGGGCGTGCCCATGAGCGGACCCATGGCAGGCGTACGCGTCCTCGAGGTCGCCCAGTGGACGTTCGTTCCGGCCGCCGGTGCGGTGCTGGCGGACTGGGGCGCCGACGTACTCAAAATCGAACATCCGCGCACCGGCGATGCCCAGCGGGGCCTACGTCAGCTCGGCAACGTGCAGATCGCCGGCGACCGCAACCCCGTCATGGAGCACGCGAACCGCGGCAAACGATCTATCGCCCTGGACATCTCGACACCGGCCGGCCATGAATTGCTGATGGACATTGCGCGCACAAGCGACGTGTTCCTGACCAACTTCTTGCCCGACGCCCGTGCCAAACTGCGGATCGACGTCGATGACTTGCGGACGGCGAATCCCGACATCGTCTATGTGCGGGGCAGCGCATACGGAACGCTCGGCGACGAGGCCGGCATCGGTGGCTACGACATGACGGGCTTCTGGAGCCGGGGCGGTAGCGCGGCAAGCGTCACCCCGCCCGATATGGGCGGCGTCGTCGCACAACCCGGCCCGGCGTACGGAGATTCTCTGGGCGGCATGACAATTGCCGGCGGAATCGCGGCGGCGCTGTTCGCTCGTGATCGGACCGGTGAGGCCAAGGTGGTGGATGTGTCGCTCCTCGGAGTGGGGGTGTGGGCGATGGGGGTGGCAGTCAACGCCGCGCTGATCTCCGGAGAGCCGTGGCAGGCAAACCCCGCCGGCGCCAACGTCGCCCCCCACAATCCGCTGGTGGGCTTCTACCGCACCGGCGACGGGCGGTACATGGGATTGTCGATGATGCAAGGTTTCCGCCATTGGGCGGACTTCTGTTCGCGGGTCGGACTCCCCGAGCTTGCCACCGACGAACGCTTTGCCAGCCATGAGCTGCTAACCCGCAACGCGGCCCAGGCAACTGCGATCCTGCGCGAGGTGCTCGGAAGCAAAACCCTCGAGCACTGGCGCAAAGCGCTGGCCGGTTTCGAAGGGCAGTGGGCGCCCGTACAGAACACGATGGATGTTGTGGCTGACGAGCAGGTGAGGGCAAACGGTGTCATCGCGCCCGTCCAAGGCAGCGGCGGTGCCCTCGAGTTGGTATCGAGCCCCGTGCTTTTCGATCAGACACCGTTTACTCTCGGCCCGACACCGGAGTTCGCCGAACATACCGAGGCGCTATTGCTCGAACTGGGCAAGGACTGGGACGACATCATCGCCCTCAAGGACAGCGGGACCATCGCGTGATCGACAGCCCTCTTAAGATCCAACCAACGGAGTAAGCAGATGAATCGAGTCAGCGGCAAAGTTGCGGTCGTCACGGGTGCGGCGCGCGGCCAAGGACGCAGTCACGCAGTCCATCTCGCCGACGAGGGTGCCGACATCATCGCCGTTGACATCTGCGACGACATCGCGACCAACGACTACCCGATGGCACGCAAGAGCGACCTCGACGAGACGGCGAAGCTGGTGGAGAAGGCCGGCCGGCGGGTGGTCACCGCGGTGGCCGATGTGCGGGATCGGGCGGCCCTGAAGAAGGCGATCGACGACGGCGTTGCCCAACTGGGCGGGCTGCACGTCGTCGTCGCCAACGCCGGCATCTGCCCGCACGGAGAGCACAAAGGGTATCCGGCGTTCCGCGACGTGCTCGACGTGAACTTCCTCGGCGTGGTCAACACCGTCAACGCCGCGTTCGACCATCTGGACACCGGTGCGTCGATCATCGCCACCGGCTCGATCGCCGGACTGGTCTCCCAACACGACATGTTCAACGGTGGCGGCAACGCGGGCCCCGGCGGGCTCGGCTATGGTCTGGCCAAGAAGTTCGTCCGCGACTGGGTCAAATCGATGGCGATGACGCTGGCGGCGCGCGAGATACGCGTCAACGCCGTGCACCCGACGAACGTGAACACCGCGATGATGAACAACCCGATGATGTACAAGACGTTCCGGCCCGACCTGGAGGCTCCGACACACGACGATGCCTTCGTGATCTACCCGATGCTCCAGGCGATGCCGGTGCCCTGGGTGCAGCCCGAGGACATCTCGCACGCCGTGGTCTACCTCGCCTCTGACGAATCGCGATACGTCACCGGGCTGCAGATGTTCATCGACGCCGGTGCCGCGCTGAAAATGGGTTTCTGACCTCCCCGACGACATGACACCCGATCAGGCGGTACGAAGCTGGCTCGAGAGTCACCTGGGGCCCGTGCGGGCCTTCGAGCGCCAACCACGTTGGCGTCCGGCCTGGTTCGCCGACGTCGAACGCGACGGCACGATCATGCCGCTGTATGTGCGGGGCAACCGCGAGGGCATGGAGTTCTCGTTGTCCACCCATCGAGAGGCGGACATCCTTGAAGCCCTGGAGAAGCAAGGGATTCCAGTCCCACACATTCACGGTCGGATTGAGGCACCACCGGCCATCGTGATGGATCGCCTCCCCGGCGCCACCAATCTGTCAACCTCGCCGAGTGCAGCAGAACGCAACTCGGTCATCGATGAATACATGGAAATCCTTGCGCGGATCCATCGGCTGGATCCGGGTGAGTTCTCCACCGCCGGGCTCAAGTTGCCCGAAAGCCCTCAGCAGCACGCGTTGTCGAGCTTCGAAGCGTCCGTCGCGAGGTATCGGTCTACCAAGAAGCGCCCGGAGCCGTTTCTGGAATTCGGCATCGGCTGGATCCGCCGCCACGTTCCCGCGCACCGGTTCGACCCTCGCTTCGTCCTCGGCGATCCCGGACAGTTCATGTTCGCCGACGGTCGTGTGACCGGACTGCTCGACGTCGAACTGGCCTACCTCGGCGACACCGCCCACGACCTCGCAGGACTGCGCCTGCGCGACATCTCCGAGCCCCTCGGCGACCTCGAGCGCGCGTTCCGGCGCTATGAGGAGGTTTCCGGCGTGGAACTGGACCTGCCGGTGGTCGAGTTCCACACCGCGCAGTTCTCGCTCACCACGCCTCTCTCGTTGGTGATGGTCTTGCACAACCCTTTTCCGATGAGCGACTTGCTGCAATATGAGGAGTGGTTTCAGCAATGCTCGCTCAACGCAGTCGAAGCCATGGCCGCGGTCGAGGGCGTCGCCCTCGGCGATTACCGACTCCCGCAGGCGACAGATGTCCGCCAGAGCGGCCTTATCGACGCGTTGGCACCCATCATCGAGGAGCTAGCGGCCGAGACCGAGATTGAGCGCTTTCGCCGGCATCAAACGGCGCAAACCGCGCGCTACGTCGCCGGCGTCTGCCGGCACGGCCCCGCGATCGAATCCGAAAACCTCGACGACGTCGAACGCTTGCTCGGCTCCCGATACGCCGACTGGCGTGCAGGCGATGCGGCGCTTGAGGCATTCGTGCTGCAGGCGCCCGACAACATGGACACCGAGCTCATTCGGCTGTTCCACCGCCGCATCATGCGGCAAATGCGTTTACTGGAGCCGGTTCTCAACCGCGCCGGCGGCGTGCACCCGCTGACGCCGCTGGCCCGGTTACTCGGCCGCTGACGCGCGCGTCGGAGGCCGCTACCGTGCGACGAGCTCCAGCCGCTTCCGTCGCCGGACCAGGATGCTGGGCAGCCAATCTCCGACGTCACACGCGTCGATCCAGGTGGTCCGCTCCAGTAGCATCTTGAACACGATCTGAGCCTCCAACCGGGCCAGGGCCGCCCCGACGCAGAAATGCACGCCCTTGCCGAACGTCACATGCCCCTTCCCGTTGCTGCGGTCGAGAAGGAATTCGTTGGGCGACTCGAAGTGCTCGGGGTCGCGGTTGGCGGCTCCCCACAAAAGAATCAGATGCGCATTCCCCGGCACCTCCACCCCGCCGAGGGTGGTGTCACGCCACACGTGGCGGTAGTGGCCACGAAACGGCGGCTCGTAGCGCAGTGTTTCTTCGATGAAATTGCCTAGTAGTTCCGGGTTTTCGCGAATCCGCTGTTGGACCTCGGGGCGGTCGGCGAGAATCCATGCCGCACTGCCCAACAACGAGGCGGTCGACTCGCCGGCGGCACTGAACAGCGTGAGCATGATGCCCATCGCCACGGCCTGGTCCACCTCGCCGGAGGCGTAGCGGGCGGCCATGTCCGGTATCAGCCCGGATTTGTCCGCGGTATCCGCCTTGTCGAAATGTTCCATGACGTACGCCGACAGTTCGAACGCCGCAATCCCGGCCTCCGCGAGCTGCGCCTCGGTGACGACGCCGTCGAGCAGGGTGGTGGTGGCGTAACCCAGCCGGATCAGTTTGTCGACATCGGCATGGGGCAGGCCCAGCAATTTTGCGACCACCATCATCGGGAGCCGGTTCGCCACCGCGCCCATCCATTCGATGCGTCCTTGGTGCAGGTTCTCCTCCCACAGGCGCTCGGCGGTCTCCGCAGCGAATTCCTCGATGATCCGCACCCGGCGCGCGGACAGGTGTGGGAGCAAGATCTTGCGGTGCAGTGCGTGCGCCGGATCATCGGCCGTGGCCAGGGCGTGGGTGGGGCTTCCCGCCTCCATCATCGGCAACGCCCCGATGCTGCCGTCCTCGCGGAAAATCATGGTTGCCGTGAGATTGGACGAAAAGTCATCGACCCGAGTGACGGCCTCGATCAACGCGTCCCAGCCACACACGGCATAGAAGTCGGAATCGGCGATGCGATGCACCGGAGCGGTCGCGCGCATCCGGTCATACATCGGATACGGATCCTGCAAAGCCTCGGCACCGAAGAAATCGACCGGGTCGCTCAAGACCGCCATAGACCCAGGCTGAAGGTGACCGTCGGCGCGGTCAATAGGGCGAGGAAAGTTTGATAAGCCTCCCGCCGCGCCGTCCGTGCACCCCAAACCGCTTGCGCGGGAGGACCAGCGCGTTAGCCTGAGAATTGTTACCGATAATTCTCACCCTGAGGGAAGTTTCTGTCGGCTGTACGGGAGGGTTGCATGGCACGGAACGACTGGCTGGTGGGCCGGGATCGCCGCAGCGCAGCCGCCGAACGGATATATGCGGCCGCCGCCGACCTCATCTCGCACGTCGGATACGACGAGTTCACCATCGAGAGCCTCGCCGAAACGGTCCACTGCTCACCGGCGACGATTTACCGGCACGCCGGCGGAAAGGCGGCCATCAGGGACGCGGTGGTTGCCCTCCAGGCAAGCCGCATCGTCGATACCGTGCGCGAGGCCATCAAAGACCTGACCGGCCGCGAACGAGTGGTGACGGCCACCATCCTGGCCCTGCAGCGCCTGCGCTCTGATCCGTTGGCTCAGCTCATGCAGACCGCACCGACGGTGCCGCGCAGCGAGTGGCTCACGAACTCCCCCGCTGTCATCGCACTCGCCTATGACATGCTCGGATCCGACAATGCAGATCCACTTGCCGCCCAATGGCTTATCCGGGCGTTCCTGGCGCTGTGGTGGTGGCCGGTGAGGGACCCCGCCGACGAACGCGCCCTCGTCGAACGCTTTTTCGGCCGGTCTTACGAAGACCCCGGCTGAGGGCCGAATCACCGACCCAGTACGGCCACAACACAGGACCCACCGCCCCCCATCGCCTGCGCCAGCCCGACGCGGGGATCGGCGGCCTGCCGCGAATCCGACTCTCCACGAAGCTGACTCACCACCTCGGCGACCTGGGCCAGTCCCGTTGCACCGAACGCGTGCCCGCGGGCAAGGCAGCCGCCGTCGGTGTTGGTCGGCAGCCTGCCTTTGGATCCCAACCCGCCCGACTGGACGAGTTCGGCGACATCCTTGACGTCGACGAGGCCGAGTGCGATCAGCGCGGTGACCTCCTCGCTGGCGCACATGTCATGCAGGGAAACAATTCCGACGTCATTCGCCGCGACCTGCGCCGCGGCGTAAGCCCGTCCTGCCGTCAGGGTTATTTGCGACGGCGGACCGACGCACGGACCGGCCAGCGGCCAGCCCGGGTCGCGCGGCCAACTCGTCTGCTCGATGGCGTTGATCGCCACGGACCGCATGCGTGGTCCGGACGTCACGACGATCGCGGCACCGCCGTCGACCGAGGCGTGACACATCATCTTGGTTAGCGGCTCGGCGATCATCCGCGACGACATCACCTGTTCAACGGTCACCTCGTGGTCGTTGCGCCGAGCCGCCAGCGGATTCAGGCGCGCCTGGTTATACGACTTGGCCGCGACGGCACCGATAACATCCGGCGCGCAGTTCGCCTCGTACAGAAATCGATTCGCCTCGATCGCGTAGTGGATCTGCGGCGGGAACCGGTCCCAGAAATCGACCGCCGCCGGTACCACCCCGCCGGGCTCGAGCGCGGTCGTCTTCTCATAGCCGATCGCCAACGCCGCCTCGCAGCGGCCCGACGCCACCGCCCACACAGCATGCCGCAGGGCGACCATGCCCCCCGCCGAGGCGCTTTCGATCGCGGTTACCGGGATCCCGCTGCGTCCCAACGCATGCGCGACCTTCAGCCCGGTCTGCGGCGGCGCCATCGACGACGAGCAGAAGACCTCGCCGATGGCGTCATAGCCGAGACCCGCGTCCTCGAGCGCCTGCCGGGCGGCCGTCACCCCGAACTGGGCGAGCGCGGTGTCGCCGTGTTTGCCGAACGGGGTGAGCCCGACGCCCGCGACGTGGACGCCCGTCACGCCGGATCCGCCTCGAAGAGCAGCACTTCAGCCTCGCCAAGCTTCCGCTCGACGATTCGGCCAACGGCACCGGGCCCGGGCCGTGGCCCGGACACCAGGAGTTGCACCCGGCCTTCGCGAGTGTCGACCCATGCGACGGAGTAGCCCTCCTGGCCGAACTCGGGAATCGGCGACCTCGACGGCACGAACGTCGACGCCCACACCGTCGCAGTCTCATCACTGGGTGGATCAGCCGGCACTTGTCATCCTCTCCTGACGGGCACTCGCGTCGCCCAGGGCCGGCGGCGGCGCCAGCGGGATCGGGCCCTGCCCGGTGAATCGCCACGGGAGACCGACCAGGCGCGCGGTGGTGATATCCGGATCGGGGTGGGCGATCTCCGGGAAGAATCCCCGCGCGGCCAGGTGGGGGTCGTTCACCAGGTCGTCCGCGCGCTGCACGACCGCAGCGCGCAACCCCGCGGCCGTCAGGCGCGCTGCCGCCTCGCCGGCCGGTTCGCCGGCGATCAGCGCGGCGAGCTGATCGGGTTCCCCGGCCAATTCCGTCAGGCGCGCCCGGTCCGCGGGAGCCGAGAGTTCGACCGCCACCCAGCGGTCATCGGCGCTACGGTAGACGCCGCCCCGCGCGTCGGCCCCACCGTCGGACACCACCCCGTCGGGGGCCGAGGCCGCGGCGACGAATTCGGCCACCGTGGACGCCACCACCTCGGCCATGGACAGATCGATCACCGCCCCGAAGTCGCGGGCAGGCCCGAGCGCCCAAGCCGCTATCACGGTGGCCGCCACCACCGAAGACAGCGGGTCGGCGATTACCGTGCCGAGCCGCGCCGGCGACCCGTCGGATCCCGTGGTGAGTCCGGCCAGACCCCCGTAGGACTGAACGTTGTTGGCGTACACGCGGTATCCGGCCATGGGACCCGTCGACCCGAAACCCGAGACCCGCATCACCAACCGGCCCGAGTCGGCGATTTCGGCGGGGTCGACGCCGAGCCGGGTCAGCCGTGCCGCGCCGACATTCTCGATCAGCACGTCGGCTTCCTCGAGGGCGGCGGCGACGTCCTGCGTCGGCCGGCCGGGATCGATCAGCGCGCTGCGCTTGGAGTGGTTGGCCACCGCGAAATACGCGCCGCGCTCGACGCCGGGCCGCCCTGCGGCGAACGGTCCGGTGCGGCGGTAGATGTCGAGTCGGTCGCGGTCTTCCAGTCGCAGCACCCGGGCACCCATCCCACCGAGCAACGCGCCGACGATCGGCCCGGCCAGGACGTGGGTCAGCTCGGCGACTCGCAGGTCGTTCAGCCGGCCCGTGCGGTGCCGTCCGAACCGCCCGCCCGGGCGCGTCGCCCATGGGGGGGCCAGTACGGACAGGGCAGTACCGCCCAGTCGAGTCACCGAAATGGCTCCGCGAGAAGCGAATTGGGGCGACGTCAGGATCTCCGCGGGTGTATTCACCGGCGTCGAAGGCACGCCGTTGGCCTGCAACAGGGCTGCGCAGTCTTCCTTGAGGAGCGTCGCCGCCCACGCCCCGACGTGGTGGTTGATCAAATCGGCGTGCTCTATCCGGGCGGCTCGTTCGCCCAGGCCCGTGGCCCATGCGGGATGACCCAAGGCCACCAACAGGCCGGTCCACTGGTGATTTTCGACGGCGGTGATGCGCACCAGTCCGTCGCGGCAGGCGAACAAGCCCGACGGGGCGAGATAACGCCCGCTGCCCGCCCTTCCCGGGCAGGAGTACAGCACGTGGGCGCACTCGGGCAGGGCCGCGGTGAATGCGACCGCCTCCTGCACCGACACATCCACGCTCACCGGCGCGCTCGTAGCGTTGCGCCGATCGAGGCCGTGCAGGGCCGCCAGCGCCGTCACCGCGCCCGCCGCCTTGAGCGCGACATAGCCAGGGGCGGGCACCGGCGTCCCGTCGGAGCCCTCGATCGTAGCGAGCATGCCACCGGTCGCCTGGGCGATCAGTTCACCACCCCGCTCGACGGAGCGCGGTCCGGTCAGGCCGAATGGGCTGACGCTCACCACCACGGCGTTTCTGGCCTGCGGCGGGTCGATCGCGGCGTCGTGGTCGACGATCACGATGTCGTGTGCGTCGATCAATGCCGATGTGTCGCTTGGTGATTGCAGAATTCGCTTGCCACGATCTAGAACCACGTCAACCAGTGGCACCGACGCGGCGCCAACCGCGATCATCGGCCCTACCCGGGACGGCGAGAAACCGCCGCCGAGCTTCCTCACCTCGGCGCCGAGGTTCGCCAGCAGCGACGTGGCCGCCGCAGCGGCGATCCCGTCGCCGACCTGAAGGACTTTGACACCCGAGAGGAACGAGTTCACCCGTCGCCTCCCGGCTGCTCCACCGGATAGCGCCCCGTGAGCCAGCGCGTCACGATGTCGCGGTGGTGCGCGCGCTGACCGAGACTTCCCGCGGCACTGGCCGCCCGGCGGAGATGAACGTGGGCATCGTGCTCCCACGTGTACGCGATGCCGCCGAACACCTGAGTGGCGCCCTCGGGCACGGTACGCAGCGCGTCGATACCCCAGTAGGCGGCGAGGGAGCCCAGCGCGGGGGCCTCGGGATGCCCGTGTTGGCAAGCGTCGGCGGCACGATTGACGAGCGCCCGCCCGATCTCGATCGCGCACCGCTGATCGACCACGCGGTGCTTGATCGCCTGGAAGGCGCCGATCGGGCGGCCGAAGGCGACGCGCAGCTTCGCGTACTCGGTTGCGGCCTCGTTGGCGGCCGCCGCAATGCCAACCAACTCGGCCACCCGGCCGATCAGGGCGCGCAGCGCGGCTTCACCGTGGCGGCGGACCGCATCCGGCCCGGTCTCGAGGACCTGAATCGGCGTATCGCTCAGCGTGATTCGTGCGCCGGGGTTGTGATCCAGGGGCGTCACCGGCTCGCGCACCACGCCCGCCTCCGCCGGGTCGACAACCCCGAGCACGGCGGACTCTCCGTCGCCCGCGCAGACCAACAATTTGGTTGCGACCGCACCGAACGGCACGAGCGGCCACACTCCGGAGACGCCCGCCGCGGTGCGCTCTCCGCGCTCGGGCAACAGCAGGGGAATCCCGTCGGCGCAGCGGTTCTCGCACCATCCCGTGGCCGCCGCCATCGCAAGCGGGGCAGGGGCCGACGCCGCGCCGGCGGCCTCGGCCAGCACGCACAGATCACGGAGCCCGCCCCCTCCGCCCCCGGCGGCCTCGCTGACCAAGACGTCGGCCCACCCGGCCTCGACGATCGTCTGCCACAGCTTCGGGTCGAACACCGGGCCGGGGCCATCGAGCAGGCTCCGAAAAGAGCTGGCAGACCACACCTTTCGGAGGGCGTCATCGGCCGACGCCCGCAACTGCTCGAGTTCGGCCGCGCTGCGTGCGAGTTCGTTCAGCGACGACGGGCCATCAGGGGTCACGCGGCAGTCCCAGCAGCTTCTCGGCGATCACGTTGCGCTGGACCTCGGACGTGCCCGCACCGAAGGTCGCCGCCCGCATCAGCAGGTAGCTCCGTGCGACGTTCCCGTTGTTCGTCGCCCCCGCCGAGCCGCGCTCCAGGGTGCCACCCGGCCCGGTGAGTTCCAGCCCGAAATTGGCCATCTCCTGATCGACTTCCGACGTCAGCAGCTTGGCCACCGACGCCTCGGGCCCGGGACTGACGCCGCGGACGCCGGCGGCCGTCGCCTGGGCCGAGATCTGACGCAGCGCCTCCACCCGCGCGGCGAAACCGACGATCCGATCGGCCACGTAGCCGTCGCCGCAGCCCTGGTGCCCCAGCGCTCCTTGCTCCTGCGCCATCTTGATCAGAATCGCCAGCCGCCGTTCGATCCGATGGGTGCGGCTCTGTCCGACGCGCTCGTAGCCCAGCGTGGATTTGGCCACCCGCCAACCGCCGTGCAGTGGGCCGAGCACGTTGTCGAGCGGCACCCGCACCGAATCGAAGAACACCTCGTTGAACTCGGCCTGCCCGGTGATCTGGCGGATCGGGCGCACCTCGATCCCGCTGGTGCGTAGGGGTACGAGGATGTAGCTGATTCCTTGGTGCTTGTCCGCCGTGGGATCCGTGCGTGCCAGGATGTAGATCCAGTCGGCGTATTGCGCCTTGGACGTCCAGACCTTCTGCCCGGTGATGACCAGCTCTTCGCCGTGGATCTCGGCCCTGGTCTTCAGGGCGGCGAGATCACTGCCCGCGTCGGGTTCGCTGAATCCCTGACACCACACCTCGTCGCCCGAAAGGATTTTCGGCAGATAGCGTTGGCGTTGCTCGTCGGTACCCCACTGAATGATCGTGGGGCCGAGCTGATTGACGGCGCTGCGGTTGATGGGCTCTGGAGCGTGCGCGGCGGCCATCTCGGCGTTGAAGATGAGCTGTTGCACCGGAGTGGCCGCGCGACCACCGAATTCGGACGGCCATGAGATCGCCGCCAAGTCCGCGTCGTGAAGACGCCTCTGCCACAGGCGCATTCGGCTCAATCGATCCATCTCGTCGCGGCCCTGGACGCGCACGTCCGAGGTCAATGCCGTTGCAAGAAACCCGCGCACCTCGTCGCGGAACTGCCGATCGGCCCCGGTGAGGACGACCCCGTAATCCGGTTCGGTCACGCCCCACCGCGAAGGATCGACGCCATCCGTACCTTCATGTCGCCGTACGTGATCGCGGTAGCGCCCGCCCTGGGCGCGCGGCCGGCGTCCACCTTGGGCGCCGACAGATCCAGGCCGGCAATTCTTTCCCGCAGCGCCGCGACGGTGCAGTGTTCCCTGCCCCGTCGCTCGACGCCGGTGTAGCCGAAGGCGCGGGCCGCATTACGCCAGGTGATCGCCTCGACCTCGTCGGGTGTGCAGCCCTCCAACTGGGCGGCGAGCTGCTCGGGCGCGTCCGGCCAGCTGCTGTCCGAGTGCGGGTAGTCCATCTCCCAGCAGATGGTGTCCACTCCGATGCGCTCCCGCATCTCGATGCCGACCCGGTCGCGGATGAAGCACGACATGAAGTTGCGGCGATACACGTCGCTGGGGCTCAGCCCGTCACCCAAATCGTCTCCCGTCCAGGCCCGCTGTCGCGAGTAGATGTCCTCGAATCGCTCCAGCAGGAACGGAATCCATCCGATGCCGCCCTCCGACAGCGAGAACTTGATGGACGGGAACTTCTTCACAATGGGTGAGAACAACAGGTCGGCAACGAAGCGCTGGGTGTCGATCGGCAGCATCGAGTTGTACGCCAGATAGGTGGTCAGGTCCGACGGCACCGGCAATCCGCCGCCCGTGCCGATGTGGATGTTCACGACCGTGTTCTCTGTGCAGATCGCCTCCCACAGCGGATCCCAGTGCGGATCCTGCCAGGGCGGCTGCCCGTAGCTCCCGATGTGCTGTGGAGCCGTCACCGCGCGACAGCCGCGCCCCGCCAGGCGCCGCACTTCGGCCGCGGCCAGGCTCGCGTCCCACAACGGCAGGATCCCCATCGGGATGAACCGGTCGGGATGCCGCCCGCACCAGTCCTCGATGTGCCAGTCGTTGTAGGCGCGCACCATCGCCTCGGACACGTCGCGGTCCCCGCGGTAGGTGAACAGCGCGCCCGAGATGGTCGGGAACGACGGGAAGCACAGCGACGCAAGGACCCCCGAGGCGTCCATGTCGTTCACCCGTGCGTCGACGTCGTAACACCCCGACCTCATGTCGCTGAATCGCGACGGCTCGAATCCCCATTCGTCGTTGGGCCGGCCCACAACGGCGTTGAGCCCGATGTTCGGCAGCTGCAGACCGTCGTACACCCAGAAACACATGCCGTCGGCGTCCTCGACAATGCGCGGTGCGTCGTCGGCGAAACGGCTTGACACCCGGCCGTTGAACATGTCGGGTGGTTCCACGGTGTGGTCGTCGACGCTGATCAGTACCAGATCGAGAGGATCAATCACTCGAACAATCCTAAACTAATAGACACTTTCTGTCTAAGTGTTCTATCCGGACTCTTTCGCTTGGGCGAAGTCCTGCACCCAGCCCGCCATCAGGCCGTAAACGGCCTCCATGGCATCGCGCGCGGCGGCGTCGTCACCGATGGGCTCGTAGTCGATGTCCCAGACCACGATTGATTCTCCGCCGGCATCCGCGCTCTCGGTCACGGTGTTGACCGCCACGAAGCGGCTGACCGGCATCGGATTGTTGGTGATCTCGTACGACAGCGCACGCTCGTCCGGCTTGATCCAGATCAGGGTCTCGATGACCGGCTTCTCGGTGCTCGCTGCGATGAACCGCCGCATGCCGGGTCCTTCGCCCTCGACCCTGACATCGCTGGGTCCGGGGATCCAGTCGACGTTACCGAAGTCGGCGAGAACGGCCCACACCGCGTCCGGTGACACGGCGAGCCGCTTGGTGACCGTGAATGTTGGCATTCGCCGACCGTATCACCCGATGTGACAATTGATCGACTAGTGTACTTATGTACTGCCAACGCGCGAAGGAGGGCTGATGGCCACCGACTCCGCGGCTGGAGGCGAATTCGAGGTCGATGAGGACTGGGTCCGCTATGAGGTTGTCGAACCGCACATCGCGCAGATCACCATCAACCGGCCCGAACGGCGCAACGCCATCCTGTCTCCGGGCATGCATCGACTCTTCAAGGAGCGGCTGGACCGCGCCGAGGACGATGACCAGGTCAAGGCCGTCGTGTTGCTGGCCGAAGGCAAGGACTTCTGTAGCGGCGACGACGTGCGCCGGCTCCCGGTGGAAGAAGCGGGACTGCGCAAGGGCGAGCGACTGCCGCAGACCGCGCGCCTGGGCAACGCCCGGCGGCTGCACCGGCACCTCACCAATTGGCTGGAGTTCCCGAAGACGGTGATCGCCGGCTGTCAGGGTGCCACGCTGGGCGCCGGGATGAATCTGGCCCTGGCCGCCGACATTCTGGTCGTCTCGGATGACATGTACGTTGCCCGCCCTCAGGCGCGCATTGGGTTCGCCGGGTTCTCCACGGCCATGCCCCTCGCGTTGCTCAAGATGGGACCCAACCGCGGCTACGAGGCGATGATCACCGGCCGCAAGGTGACCGCGCACGAACTACGCGAGTGGGGGGTAGCCGCGTCGGTGGTGCCCGCCGAGCGGCTCCGCGACGAAGCGTTGCGCTATGCCCGCGCGATCGCTCACCACTCGGCCGACGGCCTGATGGTGGGAAAGCACGCTCTGATCGCGTTTTGGCACGCCGTCGGGATGGCGCAGTTCGGGGACTGGGTCCCGATGGGCCACACGGTGTTCAGCAACCTCGTGTGGCGCGACGACGAGTTCAACTTCATGAAGGAACGCAGTACCCGCGGCGGCCGGGAGGCGATGGCCGAGTTGGAGCGCCGCTATGCCGAGTGGGGGTTCGAGTAGGCGCTAAACAGCTATACAGATATTGTTTGTATGTTCTGTATGCTCGTCTTTGACGCGAGGCCACGAGGAGTTGGATGACGATGGGTGTGTTGGACGGACGGACCGCGTTGGTGACGGGGGCCGGGCGGGGAATCGGCGCCGCGGTGGCAGAGGGCTTGGCCGCCGAGGGCGCGACGGTCCTGGTCTCCGATGCGGGCGTCGGCGTCGACGGGACCGGACAGGACTCCGGTCCGGCCGAAAGCGTCGCGGCGGCGATAACGAGCCGTGGCGGCAAGGCATTCGCCGACACCACCGACATCACCGACTTCGCCGCGTGCGCGGATCTCATCGGCCGGGCCGCCGAGACGCTCGGCGGCTTGGACGTCGTGGTGAACGCGGCGGGGATCCTTCGGGACGGCATGGTCTTCAAGATGAGCGAGCAGGACTGGGACGCGGTGGTGTCGGTGCACCTCAAAGGGACGTTCAACGTCACGCGCCACGCGGCAGCCTGGTGGCGGGAGAACCGCGGCGGGCAGTACCGGCTGATCACCTTCACATCCATGTCGGGCTTGCAGGGCGCGCCGAGCCAGCCGAACTACGCCGCGGCCAAGATGGGCATCGTCGGCCTGACCTTCTCGTGCGCCAACGCGCTGCGCAACTACGGGGTGCGCTGCAACGCCGTTGCGCCGATCGCGGGCACCCGGATGACGCAGGGCATCAAGGGCGGCGGCAGCATGGACTACTCGGACTCGAACGTTCGCCTTTCGCCGAAGAATTGCGTGCCGCCGGTCGTGTATCTGGCCAGCGAGCAGTCCGACTGGCTCAACCGGCGCGTGATCTTCGCCGGGAACGGGCGGATCAGCCTGATGTCCAATCCGGTCGTCGAACGCGAGATCGTGTCGGCGTCGGGGACGTGGGACATCCCGACCGCATTCGCCGAGATCGAGACGTCGTTCAAGGAAGCGGTGCTGTATCCCAACATCTTTGACAAGCCACCCTCCAGCTGAGCCGACGAAAAGTGCGACAATGACCGAGCTTGCCACCGAGCGGGTGCCACAAAAGTTCGCCTGCGGCGAGACTTTCGTGCCCAAGAGCCGGTACATCGACCCGGAATTCCTGAACCTCGAGCTGGAGCGATTGTTCACCCGCGTGTGGCAGCCCGCGTGTCGCGTAGAGGAAGTACCGGACGCCGGCTGCTTCTACGAGTACACGATCGGCCGGCAGTCCATCGCCGTGGTGCGCCAGAAGGACGGCAGCATCAAGGCATTCCACAACACCTGCGCCCACCGCGGCATGAAGGTCGTCCGCGGCAGCGGTTGCTCGGCCAACAAAGAGCTGCGCTGCGAATTCCATGGCTGGCGTTATGAATTGGATGGCCGGTCCTCCTTCGTCCCATGTCGCGACGAATTCGCACCGCGCCCCCGCCAGCAGTGGGGCCTGCGTCCCGTCGCGGTTGGGACGTGGGGTGGCTGGGTGTTCGTGAGCATGGCCGAGGACCCGCCGGATCTGCTCGAGTGGCTGGACCCGCTGCCGACCGCGCTGGCTCCATTTCGGTTGCAGGACATGCGCTACCGCTGGCGCAAGCGCACGTTCCTGCCGGCGAACTACAAGACCGTCGTCGACGCTTTCATCGAGGGCTATCACACGCCCGGGACCCATCCGCAGAC
The DNA here is from genome assembly GCF_001666785.1 of Mycobacterium sp. E3305. NCBI lineage: Bacteria > Bacillati > Actinomycetota > Actinomycetes > Mycobacteriales > Mycobacteriaceae > Mycobacterium > Mycobacterium sp. E3305. The sequence continues at coordinate 34,474 of NZ_LZJA01000166.1, forward strand.
GATGCGATCGGCGCAGGGCCCGCGGCCGTCTGCGGAGCCCGCAGCGCCGCAAGAATACGTCTACGCTCCCTACACCCCGACCATCACCTATAAGAACCACTCGCGGTTCGTCTACACACAGCGTCCCGAGCATGCCGGCCGCGACAAGGGCCGCCAGGAGCAGGCGGCGCGACCCGAGGTGTTCGCGAATTCGATGAAATACCAATACCTCGAGGTCGGGTCGCTGGTCACCGAGCGAGACTACCGGGCCGCGCAAAAGCTGGCCGCGATGGAGCCCGGCGACGTCCCACCGTTTGTTCTGTACCACCAGATGTGCGAGGAGCTCGCCCGCGCCGAAGGCGTTGACTTCCCGCGGATGTCGATGGAGCAATACTTCGCGGGGAACGGCGACTGGCATGTGTTTCCGACCATGGTGATCCTGGTCGAGAAGTCCTGCCTGCTGGGATACCGCATGTTGCCCGACGCCGAAGACCCGAATCGGTGCACGTTCGAGATGTTCTCGCTGGAGCATTTCGCGCCCGGCGAGGTGCCCGAGACGCAGTGGCAGGTCTTCGAGCGGTGGCAGGACCACGACGGCTGGGGCGAGCTGCCCTCACAGGACCTGAGGAACATCGGCGCCATCCACGCGGGCATGCACTCGGCCGGGTTCGAGGGACTCTGGCTCAACACCGCCCAGGAGATGTCCATTCGCAACGAGCATGCGATCGCCGACAGGTTTCTTTTCGGTGCGGACCGCGACGGTGTGGATCGTCGCGCTCAGGAGGGCGGTTCCTCCGCGTCGACATCGGAGAAGCGATAGGGGTTCTCGCCATCGGCGGCGGCTCCCAGCCGCATTCATGCGACGACAGCAACACCGCCGACCGTGCAGCCGCCGGTTTCGATCGCCGGGATGGCCTGACGTACAAGCTGGTTGGCGACCCACGTGGAGTTCCCGGTGGGCGCAACGCCAACTTGCCGAATCGGGCTGCGCCAGAAACACGTTGGTGACCGGTCAGAGACCTGTTTCAGTCGGCTCACGCGGATATCCGAAAAGCTGCAGCGCCTCGTCGGCGACTGCGATCAGCGAGCCGGTGGGGGCATCGCGTTCGCCGGTCAGCCGGTCGAAGATTCCGATGTCTTTACGGAGCAGGGGTCCCACCATTGGAGCCAACACCCCGAAGCCACCGACAGCGACGGCGGTGTTCAGCGAAAAGCTGTTGCCGCTGCTGACCGACAAAGCGCGGCCCAGAGCGTGCTCGTCCAGGCCCAACCGAGTGCCGGCAACCATCGCGTCGCGCGCCAGGGCGTAGTGGGCGGCGTGCAGAGTGTTGTTGACGAGTTTGGCGATCAACCCGCTGCCGAGCGGCCCGAGGTGAATCACGTTGCCGCCGAAAGTTTCGAGCTCCGCGCGGCATTTTTCGTAGTTTTCGTCCTCGCCGCCGACGAGGACGGTGAGCTTGCCCTCGGCAGCCGCGAAGCCGCCGCCGCTGACCGGAGCGTCGATCACCCCGACGCCCCGTTCCGCCGCGATCCGCGCAATGTGGTGACAGACCTCCAGGCTGATTGTCGAATGGATGGCCAGCACGGACCCGGGCGACATGCCGGCGAGCACCCCGGATTCGCCCAGGACGACGTCTTGGACCCCTGCATCGTCGACCACACAGATCCCGACCACGTCGCTGTTGGCCCCCAGCTCGGCCCGGGTTTCCGCGAACGACGCCGCAGAACCGCGATAGGGCTCAAGCGATTCCGCCCGGCGTGCCCACAACGTCGTGGGCACCCCGCAGGCTATGAGCCGATCCGCCATTCCCTTGCCCTGGTCCCCGAGACCGATGAATCCGGCTCGGATCTGCGGACGATCCGACGACGTCGGCGTCGCGGAGTCGGGGCGCGCGGTCGAGCCGGCTTGGTCAGTCATGAAGGGCGATGGCCTCCTCGGGACAGGACCGCACGGCGTCCGTGGCGGAGGGTTCCTCTCCTACTGGCACCTCGGCCGCCAGCAGCACGCTGTGCCCCTCCTCGTCGGCGTCGAACAACGCGGGCGAGAGGCTGTAGCAGCGGCCATGCCCCTGGCAGGCTCCGCTGTCGAGCTCCAGCCTCATCCACGCACCTCCCAACTCAGTGGCAGCGGCCGCGCCAGCCGCACCGGAAGAGCTTCGTATCGCAACGATGAGCCCGGCGTGATCTCGTAATCGGGAATGCGCTTGTGAAATTGGTCGAGTGCCGCCCGCAGCTCCATCCGGGCGAGATGGCTTCCCAGACAACGGTGAAAACCGCTTGCGAACGAGTAGTGCGGATTGGGCCGACGGGTCAGGTCCACTTTGAGAGGATCTTTGAACTTCTCCGGATCCAGGTTGGCAGCGGCCCACAGCACCGTCACCTGCGTTCCTGCGGCCACGGTCGTCTCGCCGACCTGCATGTCCACGGTCGGAGTGCGCGATGCCACCGGCACCGGGGTCTCCCAACGCATCAACTCTTCGATCGCGTCGGGCCACATTTCCGGGTTCGCCACTACCTGACGGCGCTCGTCGGGATGGCGCGCGAGCCAGGACAGGATGCAGGATAGCGACGCCGCTACGGTATCCAGGCCGGCGATCATCAGCAGGAAGCAGATGTCGAGAATGTTCTCGCGGGTCAGTGAGTGGCCGTCGACTTCGGCTGTCATGAAGCGGCCGAGGATGTCGTCCCCGGGTTCGCCGCTCGCTTCGCGTTCGTCGAGAACTTGGTTGAAGTACGCGTAGCACCGTTTGCCCGCCGCCTTGTACCTGGCCTCGCGTTGCGCGACGGTTTCCCCCTCGACGTCGCGCAGCAAATCGTCTTTGTTCTGCAGGAAGTAGTTCAGCTCGGAGAGCGGAATTCCCATGAGGCGCAGGAAAATCGTGGACGGGAGGATCGCGCAGAATTCATCGTAGATGTCAGCGTGGCCGCGTTCGATGAACTTGTCGATCAGCTCGTCGGCGAGCGTTCTTACGTCGGTCTCCAGGTGAGCGATCGCCTTCGCCGAAAAGATCGGGTCAAGCAGTTTGCGGTATTTGGTGTGCTCGGGCCGGTCGATGTCCAGCGGAATCAGCGGGCGATCGGCGCTCTGCGTATTGCCCACTGCCCCCGATCCGCGCACATCGTGGCTGCGGGTCAGAGCGTCGACGCTCTTGGCGGCGCCGACAATGTGATTGCCGTCGATCACGATTATCGGCGCCGATCCGATGCCTGCATACACTTCCTGTGGTTCGGGGACAGTCAGCATCGCTGCGAAGTCACCCCCGAAGGCCTCGGCGGCTATGCCCTCCGTTACGGCGTCGTCGGACTGTTCGTCGTGGCTAGCCGACAGCGCTGTCGTTTCGCTCATTTTTGTTCCTTCGCGGTGTACTACGGGGAAGTCCCAGGAATCGCTCGGCAATCACGTTTCGCGCCACGTCGGTGGATCCGCCATAGATGCCGGTCCCCGGCGCGAATCGGAATCCCGCTTCGAATGCACCGTCGCCGGCACTCCCCTCCGCCCCGCGCGCCAGAAGGGCTGTCGGGCCGATGAGATCGATCAGCTCCGACGCCGTCTGCACCAGCAGGTCGGAGGACAGGATGCGAGCCGGCGGTCCCGACGCCGAACGCGTCATCTCGACCTTGACGAGCGCTTCGCCGATGCGCTCGGCCACCACGGCGTCGTCGAGCAAGGATTTGCCTGCGGGACCCGGTTGCGTTGCGGCCCAACGAACGAACTCCGCGAGGAGTTTCTCGCACTCGGCCAGGTAGGGCCCCCCGATGGTCGGGTCACTGCCGTCGGCGGAGATGCCGTGTTCCTGGCTCAGCGGCGCGGCGACCACGGTCCAACCCGCGTTGACGTCGCCCAGGCGCCAGCGGTCGTTGACGCGAACATCTTGCAGGTAAACGAAATTGGTACGTTCGCCGCCAAGTGTGCCGATCGGCCGGATCTCCACCCCCGCAGTGTCCAGGGGCAGAAGGAAAACGGTGAGGCCCTTGTGCATGGGCGCCGACGGGTCGGTGCGCGTGAGGAGAAAGCAGTATTGGCTGAACTGGGCACCGGTGGTGAACATCTTCTGTCCGTTGATAACCCATTCGTCGCCATCCCGCTCCGCGCGGGTGCGCACCGCGGCCAAATCCGATCCGCAGTCCGGTTCGGTGTAACCCAGGCAGATGCGAACGGTGCCGTCAGCGACCCGCGGCAGCACCTCGGCCTGGATGTCCGGCGAGCCGAAGATTCGGATGGCGATCGGTGGTAGCAACGTCGTGGAGGCCAGGATGTAGGGCGCGCCGCTGCGCGCCCATTCGGTGGCGACGATGCGCGCCCGCAACGCGTCCAGGCCCGCCCCACCCTCGGACGTCGGCCATTGCGTCGTGACCCATCCCCGCGCCCCCATCGCCAGGTGCAGGCCCTCGTTGAATCCGCCGCCGTGCAGCCGTTCGTCTTCCAGCACCGCCGGGGTGACGTGTTCGCCGAAGAAGGCGCGTGCCCCCTGCCAGAACGTGAGGGTGTCGTCGTCGAGTTCGATGGTCTCGAAATTCACGCGAGCGCATCCTTCAACACATGCGGCGCCCACCGGGCGACGCGTCGCAGAAGGGTGCGACGGTCGCCGACGGCCAGCGCCCAGCCTTTGGCCCGGCGGTAGTAGAGCTGAACGTCGGATTCAAGGGTGAACCCGAAGCCGCCCTGGGTGTGGATGGCGGTGGCCCCGGCTTGCTCGGCGGCGTCACCGGCGGCCAGCACTGCGCACAAGGCCAGCGCACCAACGGATTCGGGTTCATGGTCGCAGAACCAGGCAGCGCGCCACATCAGCCGCCGGGCCGCGCCCACGCTGTTGGCGGCGTCGACCAATGGATGAGCGATGGCTTGAAACGCTCCGATCTGGGTGCCAAAAGCCGTGCGCTCTTTGGCGTATTGCACACCGAGGTCCAGGGCGGCCTGACCCAGCCCGACCAGCGCGGCCGCCGTCAAGACGTGCCATTCCCGTTCAGCTAGGTCCCACTCGTCGGCCGAACCCACCCGTGCGCCACCGGTAACCTCGCGCCAGCCCAGCGGAGCGCACGCCAGATTGGCCTGGGTCGGCGCCGGCGGGCTGGTGACCAGCGTCAGGTTGGCGCCCTGCGGCGCGAGCACGGCCTCTGCGATCGCTCCGGCGGGTGCTAGCCGACGGTCGGCGGTGCCCGGGGCGAGGGTGACAACCGCGCCACGATCGCGCATGGCGGCCAGCAGCCGCGATGACGGGTCGATGCGGGCGAGCGCGCGAGCCGCCGCCAACACCTCGGCCAGGGGTACCGGCGCCGCGCGGCGGCCGGCCTCTTCGAGCACGAACGCCAGCTCGACCAAGCCGGCCCCGTCGCCACCGACCGCTTGGGGCAGCGCCATCTCAACGACGGCACGTTCCTGGAGCTCGTCCCACAGCGCCGCGTCGAACCCGTCCGGTTCGGCCGAGCGAACCCGTGATGTCGGGATGGTCTTTTCGAAATAGGCCCGGAAAGAATCCCGCAGTGCGGCCTGCTCCTCGCTGAGCGAGTAGTCCTGTTGGCGAAGCGAGAACTCTGCGTTCATCGGACGGCCACTCAGGGGGCGTCCTTCAGGACGCTTTCGTCAAAACCAAATAGCCTGCGTGCATTTCCGCCGACGATGGCCCGCGCACTGTCGATGTCGACGCCGGCGAAGAGCCTGTCGAGGATCTTCTCCGACTCTGGGTATGTGCTCTCGGGGTGGGGATAGTCGTTGCCCCACAACAGGCATTCGGCACCGGTATCCGCGAGGTTCGTAATCGCGACGGGATCGTCCTGGAAGGTCGAGTGGATCTGATGACGGATGTAGTGACTGGGCAGTTCGGCAAGTTTCGGTTTGGTCCAGCCGATCTCGTCGTGCGCCTGGTAATAGTAGTCCAGCGTCTGCATCGCCCACGAGATCCAGCCGCCGTTGCACTCGACGAAGACAGCGTGCAGGTCTGGATGCCGCTCCAGGATCCCGCTGCAGCTCAACAAGGCGGCTGCGCGCGGCGCCATCGATTGCGTGGCAAGAAGATTCGCCGTGCCGCTCCCCCACCCTCGATAGAAGATCATGTCGTGGCCGCTGCCCTGATGCATGACGGCCGGCCGGCCCGTCGACGCGATGACGCCCCACAGCGGTTCCCACTCTTTGGAGTTCCACTCCGGCTTGCCGACCAGCGGCAACAGCAGTCCACCCACCGACGGATCGGCAGCCACCCGCTCGACCTCGGCGATGGCCATGTCGGCATCCCAGGTGGGGATCATCATCGCAAGTTTGATCCGGTCGTGTCCCCCGATCTGCTCGCGAATCCAATCGTTGTAGACCTGGCATACCGACTGCCCGGCAAGGGGATTGGCGATGCCCCACGCGTATAGCCCGATGGTGGGAAAGACGATTTCGGCGTTGATGCGGTCGGTCCGCATCATGTCGAGCCGCACGTCGGGCGAGGCCGCCGCCACGCGCTCGGCCTCCTTCGCCGCTGCCTCTTCTGCCGACAGTTCGTTCCAACCGATGGGGCTGCCGTTGACGACCAGGCTCCACCCGCCGGCGTCATTGGCCAGGATGCGGCGCGGGGCGTGATCGCGCAGGTCCACGCTGAGGCGTTCATACCAGAGGTCATGCGGCTCGTCGACGTGCGCATCGGCCGAGATCTTGGGCAGATCGACGGTACTCGTCATATCAGACCTGCACCGTCTCCCGGCCGGCCGCCTCGGCACGGGCCCGGTACTCGGCCTTGCTCACCGTCGACAGGTCGACGTCGGTGGCCCTGGCGCGTAGCGCACCCACCGTCGCGTCTTTCTTCGCGGTGTGCTTGAACGGGTCGAAATCAAAGAAACGACAGCTGTTTTCGTGAGTGATCTTATTGATTTCCTCGTCGGTCGCACCGGCAGCCGTGAACTCGCCGAACAACTGCTCCGGGCCGTTGGGCCAGGTCGAGTCGGTGTGCGGATAGTCGCACTCCCACGCCAGATTGTCGATGCCGATCTCGTTGCGCAGCTTGACGCCGGCCGGGTCGGTGATGAAGCAGGCCAGGACCTGGTCCCGAAATATCTTGCTGGGCATGCGATCCGACCAGTCCTGACCGATCCAGAGTTGATTCTTGGCGTGTCGGTCGGCCCTCTCGAGGTAATAGGGGATCCAACCGATGCCGCCCTCGGAAAGGGCGATACGCAGGTCCGGGAATCTGCGCAGGGTACGGCCGAACATGAGGTCCTGCAAGGCCATCAGCGTGAGCTGGGTGGGCAGGATGATGTGATGGTCGATCGGAGCGTCAGGCGCCAGCGTGATCAGGCCGCCACTGGCCCCGATGTGCATGCACAGCACGCTGCCCGTCTCCGACATCGCGGTCAGCATCGGGTCCCAGTGCTCGCTGTGAAAGCTGGGGAAGCCGAAAGCGTGCGGCGCCTCGAGGAAGCTGATGGCCTTGCAGCCTTTGTCGGCCAGACGCCGCACCTCGGCCGCGCACAATTCCGGATCCCACATCGGCACAA